>JBBQNM010000010.1:0-44696 GCA_038329895.1 Solirubrobacterales bacterium
CCAGCACCCGCATGCGGCGCCAGCGTACCCCGGCATCCACTTGTTGACGTTCGCGCCACGCATTAGGCACCGGCCGGTGTAGACCCTCCAGCGCCGAAGCCGGAGCATCGCCCTCCAATCGGAACGAAGGAGGGTGCATGAACGCATTGATGGGGTGGGTCTACATCGCGGTCCACCAGAGGCTGCGAGCGATCCGCGGCTTGCTGGAGGGCGAGCGCGCCCAGGGCACGGTCGAGTACGTCGGCCTGATCCTGCTCGTCTCGCTGCTGATGGTCGGGATGGTGGCGGCGATGAAGGGCTTCAACGGCAAGCAGGGGACCGAGCTGGCCGGGGTGATCATCGAGAAGATCAAGCAGGCGGTGAACCAGGTCAGCTTCCGCTGACGGGTCAGGTGGCCGGCCGCGCCGGGTGACGGGTCTCTCCATCCGGCGCGGCCGCATGCGAAACTCGGCCCGATGCCCGCCAGCCGCAGCTACGACCGGGCCCCGGCCGACCTTCGCCCAGTGCACATCGAGCCGGGATATGTCCGCACGGCGGATGGGTCGGCGCTGTTCTCCCAGGGCGAGACGCGGGTCATCTGCACAGCCTCAGTCACCGACTCAGTGCCCCGATGGTTGGAAGGCAAGGGTCGAGGATGGGTCACCGCCGAGTACGCGATGCTGCCCGCCTCGACCGGGGAGCGCAAGCCGCGCGACGTCTCGCGCGGCCGCCAGGACGGGCGCTCGGTCGAGATCCAGCGGCTGATCGGCCGTGCGCTCCGCGTCGTCGTCGACTTCGCGGCGCTCGGCGAGCGCAGCGTCTACGTCGACTGCGACGTGCTTCAGGCCGACGGTGGGACCCGCTGCGCGGCGATCACCGGCGGCTACGTGGCGCTGCGCCTCGCCCTCCAGGGCCTCGTCGCCGCCGGCGACATGGAGAGCCTTCCGCTCAGCGGCTCGATCGCCGCGGTTAGCGCCGGCATCGTCGACGGCAGGGCGCTGTGCGACCTCGACTACTCCGAGGACTCGGCGGCCGAGGTGGACGCGAACGTTGTGATGACCGGGGACGGCGGGTTGGTCGAGGTGCAGGCCACGGCCGAGCGCACACCGCTGTCGCGGGCCTCGCTCGACGAGCTGCTCGCCCTCGCTGAGGCCGGGATCGTCCGGCTGCGCGAGGAGCAGGAGCGGGCCGTCTCGACCTGATGTCCGACGATCGCAGCGAAGGCAACCCGGCCGTGGTGGTGGCGACCCGCAACGAGCACAAGCTGCGCGAGCTCGCTGAGCTCCTGCCCGAGCTGAAGCTCGAGCCGTTGCGGGAGGGGATCGAGCTGCCGCCCGAGGAGGGAGGCAGCTTTTCCGCCAACGCCCTGGTCAAGGCCCGCGCTGCGCATGCGGCGACCGGCTGGCCGGCGATCGCCGACGACAGCGGCATCGAAGCCGCGGCGCTCAACGGCGACCCCGGGATTCGCTCGGCCCGCTACGCGGGAGAAGGCGCCAGCGACGAGGAGAACCTGGCCAAGCTGTTGCACGATGTGAACGAGGCTGGCGGCGACCGCCGCGTCGCCTACGTCTGCGCGCTGGCCTACGTCAATGCCAGCGGTGACGAAGGGCAGTTCGAGGGGCGCTGCGAAGGCAGGCTCGCCGACCATCCGCGGGGCTCGGGGGGCTTCGGCTACGACCCCGCGTTCCTCCCCGACCAGGTCTCGGACGGACGAACGATGGCCGAGCTCTCGCCGCCGGAGAAGAACGCGATCAGCCATCGGGGCCGGGCGGCGCGGATGCTCGCACCCCACCTCGCGATCGGCCGGACGGCGGACGTCGACCGATGAACGGCCCGCTGCAAGTCCGTCCGAGCAGCGCGGCGCCGCGATGATCCGTACCAAGTCCGGCGCCGCCGGTCTCTCAGTCGCGTCCAATTCGCTGCTGATCGCAGTCAAGGTCGCGGCGGGCGCGATCACCGGCTCAATAGCGATCCTCACCGAGGCGGTTCACTCGTTGATCGACCTGCTGGCGTCGGTGATCGCCCTCGCGTCGGTGCGCAAGGCCGACGAGCCCGCCGACGTCGAGCACCCCTACGGCCACGAGAAGCTCGAGAACCTCGCGGCGGCGATCGAGGGGATGCTGATCCTGGTCGGCGCCGCGGTGATCGTCTACGAGGCGACCCACCGGCTGGTCGTCGGGGCCCACGTCGACAGGTTGGGCCTGGGCATCGCGGTGATGGCGGTCTCGGCGCTGACGAACTTCGCGATCTCCGGCTTCCTCGGGCGGCAGGCGAAGCGGTTCGAGTCCCCGGCGCTGGAGGGTGATGCCGCGCATCTGCGCACCGATGCATTCACCTCGATCGGGGTGCTGGGCGGTCTGGTGCTCGTCGAGGTGACCGGCGACAGCGCCTTCGACTCGATTGCCGCCCTCGCGGTGGCGGTGGCGATCGTCGTCTCCGGCCTTCGAATCATCACCCGCTCCTCGCGGGTGCTCGTCGACGAGGCGCTGCCCCCGGCAGAGATGGATCGAATCGAGGCGGCGATCGCCAACTCGCGTCCGCCCGAGGTGGCCGGCTATCACAAGCTGCGGGCGCGCCGGGCCGGCAGCCGCCGCTACGTTGACCTCCACGTCCAGTTTCGATCCGGCACCAGCCTCGAGCGAGCCCACAATCTGGCGCACGGGATGCGGGCCGCGATCGAGGCCGAGCTTCCGGCCGCCGACGTGCTGATCCACGTCGAGCCGGAGGAATCGGTGCTGGGGCCGGGCGAGAGTCCGGGACCGTTTCGCGCGGGTTAGCCAATTGTCACTAGCGACCCGCGACCAGCGTCTACGGAGCGGGCAAAAGATTCACTGCGGCCGCGATTCCAACGGCGCCAACGGTGATGCTGTAGCCCGTGTATCCGCCCAGGCCAAGGAGCACCACTGCGATCAGACAGACCGCAACGACGATGAGCCAGGAAACTCGCGCCAGCGACACGGCCGGTATTTTGGCTCACGTGCCCGACCGTCAACTTGCCGCCCATTCTCTGGACCATCTGATGGAGCTCTCACCCGAGATGCGTGGTGGCGCGATCCTCGAGGCCGACGCGGTGCTGGCGGCCACCGGTGACGAGCCCGGTTGGGGCGATTCCGCCGCCGCTCTGCTTGCCGCCGCCGACGCCGACGGGGAGTCGGCCGAGCAGGTCCACGTCGCCACCGAGGCCGGCGAGGTGTTCGTGCTTCGCGAGGGGAGCCTCACCGCGGTCGCGGTTACAGAGCGATTCGTGCTTGCCTCGTTGATGGCGTTCGACATGCGGGCGACGCTGCGCGACCTGGCGGCGGGCGGCCCGGCGACCGACCGCGCCGCGCCGGGAGCCAACTGATGCCGAAGCCGCACCGCGTCGTCCTCGATCGGGTTTCGGGCTACGCGGACGAGGCGGCCGCCTTCATGCGACGCCGCCGCCACGTGCGGCGCCCGTTTGCCCGCGTCTATCGGGCGAATGGCAGCAGCGTCGACCACGGGGCCGAATCGGAGACCGGGACGGCGCTGCTCGCGGCGGCGGGACGGCTGCTCGAGCTGGCGGCAACCAAGGTGGAGCGGTGAGGGCCGTGCCGTCGCGATGACCGACCTGCCATCCGCCGAGCTGGCCGGGGCAATTGTCGAGCGGGCCCTCGCCAACGGGGGCGAGTTCGCCGAGCTGTATGCCGAGCGCAGCGGCGGGACCCACATGGGCATCGACGAGTCGCGGATCGAGGGCGTGATGCTGGGACGCGGGGAGGGGGCCGGCGTGCGGGTGGTCAAGGACGGCACCGCCTACTTCGCCCACGTCGACGGGCTGGCCGAGACCGACCTGGAGCGGGCCGCGGACGAGGCGGCCGCTGCGCTGCGCGGGGCCCGGACGCAGCCGGTTGCCCTGCTGGCGCAGCAGACGACCCCGCAGGAGATTCGAGTCCGCCCTGAGGATGTCCCCGCGGAGCGCAAGGCGGAGTTGCTGCGCGAGTTCGACGACCGCGCCCGCTCCCAGGGCGATGAGATCGCTCAGGTCCAGGTCTCCTATGCCGAGAGCCGCCGCGAGGTCGCGGTGGCCAACTCGGTTGGCACCTACGCGACCGACGATCGCACCCGCTTGCGGCTCGGCGCCCAAACGGTCGCGCGTCGCAATGGCTCGGCGGAGGTTGGATTCGAGACACTGGGCGGCCACCGCGGGTTCGAGCTCTTCGACGGCGATCCCGCCCGAATCGCGGAGCAGGCGGCGCGCAAGGCGCTCACCCTGCTCGACGCCGGCCCGGCCCCGGCCGGCTCGATGCCGGTCGTCGTGGCCGGTGGCTTCGGCGGCGTGCTGTTCCATGAGATGACCGGCCACGGACTCGAGGCCGACCACGTCCAAATGGGTGCGAGCGTCTATGAGCGGCTGCTCGGCGAGGTCGTGGCCGAGCCCCTGGTCAACGCCTACGACGACGGCCAGCTGCCGGGCGCGTGGGGGACGGACGGGGTCGATGACGAGGGCACCCCGGCTCAGAAGACGCAGGTGATCGAGGAGGGTCGCGTCACCTCCTTCCTCTACGACCGGCTGCGCGCCGAGCGCGACGGGGCCGAGCTGACCGCCAACGGGCGGCGGGCAAGCTTCGCCGACCTACCGATCCCGCGTATGACCAACACCTACATAGCGCCCGGGGACGCTGACCCCGAGGCGATGATCTCCGAGGTCAAGCGCGGCTTCTACGCGGTCTCGTTCGCCGGTGGGCAGGTCGAGCCGGCCAGCGGCGACTTCGTCTTCGGGGTCTCGGAGGGCTACCTGATCGAGGACGGCAAGGTGACGAAGCCGTGCCGCGGCGCCACCCTGATCGGCAACTGCCTCGACGCGCTGGCTGCCATCGACGCCGTCGGCTCGGACTTCGACATGAAGAGCGGCACCTGCGGCAAGTCGGGTCAGTGGGTGCCCGTGGGCACCGGACAGGGTCACGTGCGGATCCGCCAGCTAACCGTCGGTGGGACGCTGGTGTGATGGAGCTTGCCGAGGCGGCCAGACTCTCGGTCGAGGCGGCGCTTGCGGAGGGCGCCTCCGACTCCGAGGCCTACGCGCTGCGCCAGAGCGGCCGCGAGGTTCGCGTGCACGGAGGCAAGGTGGAGAGCCTCTCCGCCGCGACCGAGCGTGGGGTCGGGCTGCGGGCCTGGATCGGCGGCCGCGCCGGCTATGCGTTCGGCACCGAACTCTCGGAGAAGGGCCTGCGCGAGCTCGGGGCCCGTGTGGTCACCGCAGCGCGAATCGCCGACGAGGACGAGCACGCTGCGGCGCCACAGGCCGATGGCGACTATCCGCAGCTGGACGGCCTCCGCGATCCGGCGATAGCGGACTGGCCGGCCGATCGCCTCGTCGAGCTGACCCTCGCGGTAGAGCGGGCAGCGACCTCGGGTGACCGGCGGGTCCGAGCGGCGGAGCTGGCGGTCTACGCGGGCGGCGACGACGAGCTGGCGATTTATTCCTCGACCGGCATCGAGTGCTCCTATGAGGCGAGCAACTGCTACGCGTACGTTCGCGCTCTCGCCGAGGACGAGGGCTCCCGGGAGCCCGGGCTCGGCTTCGGAGTCGCGCGCTCGCCGGCCGGCCTCGACGCCGACTCGATCGGGGCTGAGGGTGCGGAGCGGGCGGCGTCGATGGTCGGCGCCGACAAGCCTCCGTCGCAGTCCTGTCCGGTCGTCTTCGATCCCACTGTGGCGGCCAGCTTCGCCGGGCTGATCGGCTCTGGACTGGGGGCCGACTCGGTGCAGCGCGGGCGCTCGCCGTTCGCCGACCTGCTCGGCGAGCAGGTCGCAAGCGAGGCGCTGGTCCTGCACGACGACGGACTCGAGACCGAGGGGCTGGGGGCCTCACCCTGCGACGACGAGGGCACCCCGCGAGCGCGAACCGCGTTGATCGAGGGCGGGCGGCTGCGCACGTTCCTCTTCGATGCCTACACGGCACGGCGCAGTGGAGCCGATCGTGCCGGCAACGCCCGCCGCAGCGGCTATCGGTCGCCGCCCTCGGTCGGGACGTCGAACCTGATCGTCCAGTCCGGGAATCTGACCACCGCCGAGCTGCTCGCGATGGCCGGCGATGGCGTCTACGTGACCGACATCGCAGGCCTCCACGCGGGGGTCAATCCGGTCAACGGCGTGTTCTCGGTCGGTGCGTCGGGCAGGGTGATCAAGGGCGGGGAGCTGGCCGATCCCGTGCGCGAGTTCACGATCGCCAGCGACCTGGTCTCGATGCTGCGCGCGGTGCGTGAGGCAGGGTCGGAGGCCCGATGGGTCCCGTTCGGTGGCATCGTGCGAACGCCACCGCTGCTGATCGCCGAGATGACGATCGGCGGCAACTGACCAGTGACGCTGGCGCGGAGCCGTAGGCGACGCGTCAGGCAGGTGGATGTGATGTTGGCCGCAACGAGCGGACTTCCTGCGCCCACCTAAGGCCGGGGCGGTCGGGAAGGGCCACCGTCCACTGTTAGATTGCGCGCCACTCAACGGCCCGAGGAGGATTCGACGTGACCAAAGCTGAGTTCCTGGACCGACTCGCCAATGACGAGCGGCTCGGCAGCAAGAAGGCAGCTGGCGAGGCTGTCGACGCCGTCCTCGACACGATCACAAGCGTGCTGCGCGGCGGGGGCGAGGTGAACTTCACCGGATTCGGGAAGTTCCACGTCGCCGAGCGCGGCCCCCGGCAGGGCGTCAACCCCCGCACCGGGGAGCGGATCACGATTCCCGGCGGCAAGGTGCCGCGCTTCTCAGCCGGCTCGGCCCTGAAGGCCAATGTCAAGGGCGGTTAGCAGGTGAGTCGGGCCGCGACACTTTGTGTCGCGGCAGAGGCATGTCAGGCGGCGAAGCCGCCGCAATTGTGAGCGCAGAGCCGTTTGCCGACCGGCTGGCGGCGCTCGTCGATGAGCGTCGCAGCCAGATCTGTCTCGGCCTCGATCCCGATCCCGCGTCGCTGTCCCTCCAAGACGCGGGCGCGGCGGGAGGCCCCGCCGAGGCGGCAGCGGGCGCAGTCGTGGCGACCTGCCGGCGGTTGATCGCGGCCGCGGGACCGGCCTGCGTCGCGGTCAAGCTTCAGCTCGCCTGCTTCGAGCGCCTCGGAGCCCCGGGATGGGCGGCGCTGGAGCGGACGGCGAGCGCTGCCAGGGAGGCCGGCCTGCTGGTGATCGCCGACGGCAAGCGGGGCGACGTGCCGGTGACAGCGGCCGCTTACGGGCAGGCCCTGGTGGGGGAGACCCCGACCCCATGGGGCTCGGTGGGCGGACTCGGCGCCGACGCTTTCACAGCCAACCCCCTGCTCGGCGCCGACGCGCTGGAGCCGCTGATTGAGGCGGCGGCGACGGCCGGGGCCGGCGTGTTCGCCCTGGTAAGGACGACGAATCCGGGTGCCGGAGACCTGCAGGACCAGCCCGCCGATTCGCCGCTTCACGAGCGTCTCGCGGCGATCGTCGACGGGGCCGCTGACAGGCTGGTCGGCTCGAGCGGCCTCAGCGGGATGGGCGCTGTGGTCGGTGCGACCGCCCCGGAGCTGATCGGGCGGCTACGCGAGCTGATGCCCCGCGCAATCTTCCTGATGCCGGGAGTCGGGGCCCAGGGGGGGCAGGCGCAGGACCTCGGTCCCGCGTTTGGCCCCGGATCAGCGGCGGCGCTGGTGTCCGCTTCGCGGTCGATCGCGGCCGACCCCGATCCCGCGGCCGCGGCCGAGCGGCTACAGGCAGAGGTCTGGGCGGCCTCCGGCGCCTGAGGAAGAATTGCGGCGACTTCGCCGCCTGACGGTCAGTCTTGGCCGGTGCCGTCAGGCGCCGGCACTGACATGTCAGCCGGCGCAGCCGTCCCAAGGGATGTGTGCCGCGGCGCAACGCCGCGGCCAACATCCTGACCCCGCCGCTACGATCCCGCAGTTCCGACCTGCGCTGCGCAGATGGAGACCCCCCAGCAGAGCTCAAATGCGCGGCTCGCCGCGATTCTCGCGCTGATCGCCGTTTTCATCGTCCTCATGGTCGTGATCGTGACCACGCTCGGCGGCGGTGGCTCGGGTAAGTCCGCGGCGCACAACGGCGGGGGGTCGCAGAGCAAGGCGAAGGCGCAGAAGCAGTCGGCGCGGAAGACCTACGTGGTCAAGCCGGGCGACAGCCTAAGCGTGATCGCCGACAAGGTCGGGATTTCGGTTGAACAGCTGCAGCGGCTCAACCCGCACATCGACCAATTCTCGCTCCAGTCCGGGGACCGGGTGAAGTTACGCTGAGCCGACGGGGGGAAGGGGCGCCGGGACGGCGCCTTTGGCTGGCCATCTTGGCGGCGCTCGTGCTCACGCTGACGCTGCCCGCGGTTGCCGGGGCGAAGGGCAAGCGGCATGGGCCGCCGGAGCTCGACGCCCGGGCCTGGTTGCTGGTCGACGGTCGCACCGGCGAGACGCTGACCGGCCACGCCCCCGCGCGCGAGCTGGCGATCGCCAGCACGACCAAGTTGATGACCGCGCACCTGGCCTTGGAGAACCTGCCGCTTCGCAAGCGGGTGCGGATGGACCCGTACACGGCGATCCCCGGTGAGTCGTTGCTCGGCGTGCCGGCCGGGACGCCGATCAGCGTCCGCGACCTTATCTACTCGCTGGTCCTCCAGAGCGCCAACGACTCGGCCCACACATTGGCCCAGGTGGTCGGGGGAACCCAGCGACGCTTCGTCGCCGAGATGAACCGCTCGGCGGCCGCGTTGGGGCTGGCCGACACCCACTACAGCAACCCGATCGGCCTCGATTCTCCGGGCAACTACTCGAGCGCCCGCGATCTCGCTGCGCTGGCCGGTCGCCTGCTCGGCAACCGCACCTTCGCGCGCATCGCGGACTCCTCGAGCGCCGTGCTGAGTAGCCTGCATCCGCGGTTGACGATCGGCACCCGCAACACGCTGTTGCTGCGGGCACCGTGGGTGACGGGTGTGAAGACCGGGCACACGCTGGACGCCGGCTACGTGGAGGTGGGGTCGGGGCGGCGAAAGGGAGTGGAGCTGATCTCGGTCGTGTTGGGGGCGCCGAGCCAGGAACAGCGCGACGACGAGAGCCTTGACCTCCTCGACTATGGGTTTTCCCAGTACCGAACGCGGCACCCGGTGCGGACCGGTGAGGTGATCGCCAACCCCTCGATCCGCTACTCGGGCGGCGAGCTGTCGCTCCGCGCAGCGCACGCGATAACGGTTGGTGTGCGCTCCGGACAGCGCCTACAGACTTCGTTCCGTGCCCCCGACCGGGTGACCGGCCCGATCCGCAAGGACAAGCGGCTGGGCAGGGTCACTGTGGTCGTCGACGGACGGGTCGCCGGCGCCGCCGCGCTGCTGGCCTCACGCTCGATCCCCAAGGCCAGCACCTTCGACAAGCTCCGCAGCCACGCCGTGATCGTGGTTGCGTTGATAGCGGTTGCCGCGTTCGCGATACTGATGGTCGTGCTCGGGGTGCGCCGCCGAAGGCGTGGGCGCCGTCTGAGTGAGGAGGAGATGGAAAGCAGTCGCGAGAACAGGCGGAAGGTCCGCGAGCAGCAACGCAGCGGTGAGCGGGGGCTACGGCGATGATCATCACCGTCACCCTCAACGCCGCGATCGACCGCACGATGGCGGTGCCCAACTTTCGCCAGGGCAACCGACACCGCTCGGTGGAGAGCCGCAACGTCGCCGGTGGCAAGGGGATCAACGTCGCTCGGGCGCTCGCGCGTCTGGGCAGGCCTGTGATCGCCACCGGTCTCGCCGGGGGTCCGACTGGCCAGCGCCTGATCGAAGAGCTGGCCGAGGAGTCGATCCTCAACGACTTCACCCCGATCGCCGAGGAGTCGCGGATCAACCTCGCGGTGATCGACCCGACCTCGGGAGAGCAGACCGAGATCAACGAGCGCGGCCCCGAAGTGACCGACCAGGAGATCGATACGTTCCTCAACCGCCTCGACTACCTGGCCCGCGGGGCGAGCCTGTGCGTGCTGGCGGGCAGCCTTCCGCCCGGGGTGGAGCCGGACCTCTACGCGCGCATAGTTCGCGAGCTGGGCCAGCGCGGCGTCACCGTTGTGCTCGATTCGGAGGGCGAGGCGATGCTGGCCGGGGTGCGCGCCGGGCCCTCGGCGATCACGCCCAACGTACTCGAGGCCGAGGAGCTGGTCGGGCACGAGTTCGAGGGAACCGGCGACCTCGCCTCCGGGCTCGCTCAGCTACTCGAGCTCGGTGCCAGCGAGGTGATCGTGACGCGCTCCGAGGGCTGCGTGGCAGCGGTGGGACCGCCGAGCGAGCGGACCTTCTATGAGGTGAGGACGGAGCCGATGGAGCCGGTCGCCACCGTTGGCTCGGGCGATGCGTTCCTGGCCGGCTACGTGGCGGCGCGATACGACGGGGCGCCGGCGAATGAATGCCTCGCTTTCGGAGTCGCCTGCGGCGCCGAGTCCACCCAACACTTCGGCGCCGGGTCCGTCGATCCCGAACATGTGGAGCGGATCCTCGCCGACGTCCAGGTGCGCGAGCTGGAGGTGCCGGCAAGCGTCTAGCCGGCCGCCGCGTCCGGGGCGGCCGCTTCCGTACAATCAATTGGGCGTTGCGATTTGGCTTCGGAAAGCCGCAAATAGCCGCCCTTCTGCCCCGCGGCGGCGGGGTTTTTTCGTCCGCGGCCACGCATAGCCTGAATACTCACCGCCAACCCTGGAGGCCCTGATGGAGATCGATATCGGTCGAGGGAAAAAGGGTCGGCGCGCCTACGGATTCGACGACATCGCGATCGTTCCGTCGCGCCGGACCCGCGATCCCGATGACATAGACATCACCTGGACGCTCGGCCCGTATCGCTTCGAGCTGCCGCTGATCGCATCGGCGATGGACGGGGTCGTGAGCCCCGACACCGCGGCGCTGGTCAACCAGCTCGGCGGCCTTGGTGTTCTCAACCTGGAGGGCATCTGGTGCCGCTACGAGGACGCCGACGAGCAGTTGAAGAGGGTTGCCGAAGCGCCCACCCACCTCGCCACCGAGGTGATGCAGGAGGTCTACTCGGAGCCGATCAAACCGGAGCTGATCGGCCAGCGGATCGCCGAGATCAAGGAGAAGGGGGCGGTGGCCTGCGGATCGCTGACCCCGCAGCGAGTCCGCGATCACTACGAACTTGCGCTCGAGGCCGGCCTCGACATCCTCGTCATCCAGGGCACGGTGATCTCGGCAGAGCACGTCTCGACGAGCGTCGAGCCGCTGAACCTGAAGGAGTTCATCGCCGAGGTGCCGGTGCCGACCATGGTCGGTGGCTGCGCTTCCTACTCGACCGGTCTGCATCTGATGCGCACCGGAGCCGTCGGCGTGCTGGTCGGAGTCGGTCCGGGCGCCGCCTGTACCACCCGCGGCGTGCTGGGGATCGGCGTCCCGCAGGCGACCGCGATCGCCGACGTCGCCGCCGCCCGCTCCCAGCACATGCTGGAGACGGGCGAGTACTGCAACGTGATTGCCGACGGCGGCATGCGCACCGGTGGCGACGTCTCGAAGGCGATTGCCTGCGGCGCCGACGCCGTGATGATCGGCTCGCCGCTGGCCCGCGCCAAGGAGGCGCCGGGCCGCGGCTTTCACTGGGGAATGTCGACCTTCCATCCCTCCCTGCCGCGTGGCGCCCGGGTCTCGACTGCCCAGGACGGCACGATGGAGGAGATCCTGCTCGGGCCGGCACATGAGAACGACGGCACCTTCAACCTGATGGGGGCGCTGCGGACCTCGATGGCGACCACCGGCTACGAGGACATCCGCTCCTTCCAGCGCGCCGAGGTGATGGTCGCACCGGCGCTGATGAGCGAAGGCAAGGCGCTTCAGCGCGAGCAATCTGTCGGCATGGGCTCCAACGGTCACGCGGGGGTGGCCAAGGGGGTTGTCGTCGCCGATGACTGATCGGACCGAGGTCCGGGATCACGTTCCCGAGACCGCGGTCGAGCATGCGGCGGGGGTCGGCGCGCCGGCGCCGGGGGAGGCTCCAGCGCATGAAGAAGTGTTGGTGCTGGACTTCGGCGGCCAGTACTCGCAGCTGATCGCGCGGCGGATCCGCGACTGCGGCGTGTTCGCCGAGCTTCTGCCCTACAACACAGACCCGGCACGGATCCGCGAGCGGCGGCCGAAGGCGCTGGTCCTGTCGGGCGGCCCGGCCTCCGTCTACGAGCCGGGCGCTCCGGAGTTCCCGACCGAGCTGCTCGATTTGGCCGCCCCGGTGCTCGGCATCTGTTACGGGATGCAGGCGATGGTGAGGGCGCTCGGCGGCCGCGTCGAGGCGGCCGAGGCCGGAGAGTTCGGCCGCACCGACCTGGCGCTCGTCGACGGGGGCGGCAATCTGCTCTCCGGTCTGCCGGCCGAGCAGCATTGCTGGATGAGCCACCGCGATGCGGTGTTCGAGCCGCCACCGGGCTTTGCCGCGCTCGCCGCCAGCCCCGGCTCGCCGGTCGCCGCCTGCGAGAGCCCGGAGCGCGGCCTCTACGGGATCCAGTTCCACCCCGAGGTCGTCCACACCCCCTACGGGACCGACATCCTCGACCGCTTCCTGCGCCAGATCGCGGGCTGCGAGCAACAGTGGTCGCCGGCCTCGGTGATCGCGGAGCAGGTCGCGGCGATCAAGGCCCAGGTCGGCGACGGCCGGGTGATCTGCGGGCTCTCGGGCGGCGTCGACTCGTCGACCGCGGCGCTGCTCGTCCACCGCGCCGTCGGAGAGAAGCTGACCTGCGTGTTCGTCGACCACGGTCTGATGCGCCTCAACGAGGCCGAGCAGGTGGTCGAGGCCTTCGGCGGCTTCGGGATCCCACTCGTGCAGGTCGACGCCGAGCAGCGCTTCCTCGAGCGGCTCGCCGGGGTCACCGACCCCGAGCAGAAGCGCATGATCATCGGCGAGGAGTTCATCCGCGTCTTCGAACGGGAGGCGGCCAAGCTCGACAACGCCGCCTACCTCGTCCAGGGCACCCTCTACTCGGACGTGATCGAGTCCGGAGAAGGAACCGGCGCCGACACGATCAAGTCGCACCACAACGTCGGCGGGCTCCCGGAGGACCTCGAGTTCGAGCTCGTGGAGCCGCTGCGGATGCTGTTCAAGGACGAGGTGCGCGCCGTCGCGACGGAGCTCGGGTTGCCCGATCGCATGGTCTGGCGCCAGCCGTTCCCGGGCCCTGGGCTGGCGATCCGCGTGGTCGGCGGCGAGTTGACCCGCGAGCGGCTCGACATCCTCCGTCAGGCCGACGCGATCCTCCAGGAGGAGGTGCGGGCGGCGGGCCTTTATCGCGAGCTATGGCAGTCGTTCTGCGTGCTGCCGGTGGTGCGCTCGGTCGGGGTGCAGGGCGACGGTCGCACCTACGCCTACCCGGTGGTGATCCGCGCCGTCACCTCCGACGATGCGATGACCGCCGACTGGGCCCGGCTTCCCTACGACCTGCTGGAGCGCGTCTCGAGCCGGATCATCAACGAGGTGCCGCACGTCAACCGCGTGGCGCTCGACATTTCATCGAAGCCCCCCGCCACGATCGAGTGGGAGTAGCGACCGGGCGTCAGGCGCCGCTGATCAGCGTCGCCGAGGCGATCAACGCCGCGGCGACCAGCCCGATCGTGATTCGCCGCATCCGCTCCGGCGACAGCCAGCGGTAGCGCCGCGTTTGAAGCCAGGAACGAGTCCCCGACGCCGCAGCGGTCGAGGCCATCGCGGTGAACATGCACTGGACGCACACGGCGTTGGGAAGACTACTCCGGCCTGCCCAGGGTCCTTGAAGGCTCCGCCCTAAGCTCTGGGGCATGGAAGGGACGCCGCTCGAGCTTCCGCTCCATCAGCCGACGCCGATCCCACGGCGCGCCGAGCTCGTGCGACGCGCCAGGCTGCTCGCCTGGCTCGGGCTGGGTTGGCACACAGTCGAGGCGACGGTCGCGATCGCTGCCGGAGTCGCAGCCGGCTCGATCGCCCTGATCGGATTCGGCGCCGACAGCGTGGTGGAGAGCTTCGCAGGCGTCGTGGTGATCTGGCTCTTCGCGGCTCGTCGAGTCGCTGGATCGACCGCCGAGAGGCGTGCACAGCGGCTGATCGCGATCAGCTTCTTGGTGATAGCCGCCTATGTCGCCGCGGAGGCCGCGCTGACCCTGATCGACGCCGCACATCCGCACAGCAGTTGGGTCGGGATTGGGCTTGCGAGTGTCACATTGCTGATCATGCCGCCGCTCGCATCCGCGAAGACGCGAGTGGCCACAAAGCTCGGCTCCTCGGCGACCCACAGCGAAGGCAGGCAGAACATGCTCTGCGCGTACCTGTCGGCCGGGCTTCTGGTCGGCTTGGGCGCAAACGCATTGCTCGGTTGGTGGTGGGCTGACCCGGGCGCCGCCCTGCTGATCAGTTCCGTCGCAATGCGGGAGGGCGTCGGCGCGTGGCGCGGAGACGCCTGCTGCGACGCCTGTTGAGCGGGCCCGGGCGCGATCGAGCGAAAGCAGGGCGCGCCGGCCGAGCCGGCCTTTGAATGGCCGGGCCTCCGCCTAGACCCCCGCGATCCGCGTGATCGCGAAGATCACGCCGAAACCGGAGACGGTGAGCAGGACCCGGCCCCAGGACGCATGGGCGTGCGCTTCGGGCAGAAGGTCAGTCGCACCCATGTAGAGGAAGAAGCCTGCGTAGAGGGAGAGGATCGTCCCCAGCGTGTGATCGGAAACGGTCATGAACGAGCCCACGGTTGCGCCGAGCAGGGGCGCCAGGGCGTCGATGCGGAGCCAACGCCTTGCCTGGTCCCGATCGCCGGATTGACTGAGCACAAAGCTGACCGTGTTGAGGCCGTCGGCAAAGTCGTGGCTGATCACCGCGATGAAGACCAGAAATCCGGTTGAGGCATTAAGACCGAATGCGAGTCCGATTCCGAGCCCGTCGATGAAGCTGTGGACCGAGAGGCCGAGGGCACCCAACACTCCGACGTGCTCGTGTGCCCGCGCTTCGGATGGCTCGTCGCGGTGATGGAGGACGAGCACTCGCTCGGCTAGGAAGAAGGCCAGAAACCCAATCGCGACCAGTACCGTGGCCTTGTTCGGGTCGTCGAGGTTCTTGACCCCTTCCGGCAGCACGTCGAGCAGCGCCACCGCGACCACGATCCCGCCGGTGAACGCGATCACCGTGGGGAGCGAGTGAGCCAGGCGCAGCGCCAGCATCCCTCCGGCGAGGGTGGCGAGCACCGCCAGACAGGTAAGCGGGATGGCTACGGCAGGCACAGGCGCGCAATCCTAGGCGTAAACCGTGCCTGGACCGTGCCTGAGGCGACTCAGGAGTACTTGTCCCAGGCCTTCAGCAGCGGCAGCGGGTCGTAGGGCTGGCCGCCCTCATACCAGCCGGGGGCGCTCCAGACCTCGAAGTGAAGGTGGCAGGCGGTCGCGTCCCCGGTCTGGCCGACGTTGCCGATCGACTGCCCGGTGGCGACCCGGTCTCCGGTCTTCAGCGGCGAGGGGGCGATCAGGTGGGCGTACATGTTGTCCTCGGCGGAGCCCTTCTGGTCGATCACGATGTAGTTGCCGGCAGCGCCCTGATAGCCCGCGTACTGGACGGTGCCGCCGCGCGCAGCGACCAGCTTCGTGCCGCAATCGGCCATGACGTCCTGCCCCTGGTGGGTGTGGCCGTCGCGGCCGGCTCCGAACTGCGCGCCGGCGCTGCCGAAGTTGTGGGGGCCACGGACGGGGAAGATGAAGGCGAAGACGGCGACGCCGAGGCTTGGCGTATCCGACGCGGTGGCCCGACCCAAAGGCTGGCCATCTAGGGCGGAGAGCCTGAATGAGTACCAGCCGTCGGCCACTGGCTTGCCGTCAAATCCGGTGCCGTTCCAGGAGATGCTCTGGGTGGTGTTGGGCGCGATGCTGGTCGGAGGGAAGCTCTGGACGACCTGGCCGGCCGACGTGACGACGTCGACACGCAGGTCGTTTGTGGGCTGACCGCTGCCCACGACGTAGCTGAGAGTTGCGCTGCGGGTCCCGTAGAACACCTTGTTGGGGAAGACCTGGGCGTCGAGCAGGTGCGGCGGGCCGCTGGAGCGAAGGTTGCGCTTGGGGAGAACCAGAAGCGGTTCCTTGCCGGGCTCGGACTTCTGGCCATAGGCGTCTCTGACCCGGACGGCACCGCCGCGCACGCCGCTGGGCACCACTGCCTGAGCGCTCGTGTTGGTCGTGGTCGTGACCGGTGCCAGCACCCTCTTGCGGGGCTGGCGACCCCGGAAGGTGATTGCCTTGACCGCGGCCATGTCGGTCCCGCTCACCTGGACCGTGGAGCCGACCACGGCCTTGCGAAGTCCGCTGCAGCCGGTGAGGCAGATCGTGTCGCGAAGCTTTGGGGTGCCCGGGGCGCCGACGCTGCCTGCGCCACTGCCACCCGCCGAGGCGCTGGCGATCCCGGACCCGGTCACTAGGAGTGCCAACGCTGCGGCCGCCGAAACGCGTGCCACCGTCCTTGTGCGGCGCTGCCTGTTGGGGGGGCTCGCCAACTGTCCTCTCTTTCTGCGGCCTGCGGAGTTAGCTGTCGGGCTCGCGCTGAAAGAGCTGCGCTACGGTCCTTCGACCGATTCGCCCCTGAGGCCTGCAAAGGCCTCAATGGTTCCTCCACTCCCAGCCGACCGATCGGCCGGGACTCGGCTATTCGGCGCGAGTATAAGAGAGGCACAGGAAGGAGAACCCTGTTCTGACGTCCGCGCGTCTGCGCCCTGGGCATGGGGCCACTATCATCCGCACGCCGCGTCGGGCGACTATCCGCCGCGGCTTTTCAGCGATGAAGACCTATGTCGCGACACCCACGGAGCGCCAGCGAGACTGGTTTGTGGTCGACGCCGAGGGCAGGACCCTTGGCCGCCTGGCGACTGGGATCGCCGACACCCTGCGCGGCAAGCGCAAGCCCGAGTACACGCCGCACATCGACACCGGCGACTTCGTGGTCGTGGTCAACGCGGAGAAGATCCACGTCACCGGCGACAAGATGGCGCAGAAGCGCTACTGGCGCCACAGCGGGTACCCCGGCGGGATCAAGTCGCGCACTCTGGGCGAGATGCTCGAGCGGCGCCCCGAAGAAGTGATCCGCAAGGCCGTGAAGGGGATGCTTCCGCGTAACCGGCTGGCCCGCAGGCAGATCACGAAGCTGAAGGTCTACGCCGGGCCCGAGCATCCGCACCAAGCACAGCAGCCACAGCCACTGGAGATTGGCGACTGATGGCCGACGAGCCGAAGCAGGACGAAGAGCAGCCGCAGGACGACGTCCAGTCAGAGGAGGCTGGGCAGTCCGAAGAGCAGGCACCCGAGGCCGACGCTTCCGCGGCCGAGCCCCAAGAGCAGGGCCCGGAGGCCGACGCCTCCGCGGAGGAATCCGGCGACTCCGCCGAGAGCGGGGAGGAGGCCGAGGAACCCGGCGACGGCGACGATGCGGCCGAGCGGGCCGAGGATGCGGCCACCGAGGCGCCGGAGCAGCCCGAAGAGGGAGACGCCAGCGGTAAGGGAGCCGGCGAGGAGAAGGCCAAGGCGAGCAAGGACCTTCCCCCAGGCGCCGACCTCGACCCGATCGCGCTCGAGCCCAAGAAGGAGCTCAGCGCCGAGGAGAAGGCGCGGCTTGAGGCCGAGGCCGAGGAGAAGGCGCGGCTCGAGGCCGAGGCGACCGCCGAGGCGCCCGAGGAGCAACCGTCGGCCGAGCCGCGTACGCCGGCGGAGTTGGCCGGCGATGCCCGCTACCTGGCCACCGGCAAGCGCAAGCGCTCGATCGCGCGTGTGATCATCACCCCCGGCGACGGCAAGTTCGAGATCAACCGACGCTCGCTGCAGGAGTACTTCCCGCGACCGCTTCATCAGTCGACGGCGTTGCTGCCGCTCAGCGTGACCGGGTACGAGGGCACGGTCGACGTTCGTGTCAACGTGCAGGGCGGGGGAATCGGGGGCCAGGCCGGCGCAATCCGGCACGGGATCGCACGGGCGCTGACCGAGATCGATCCCGAGCTGCGCAAGGAGCTGAAGAAGCGTGGCTTTCTGACTCGAGACGCTCGGGTCAAGGAGCGCCGTAAGGCGGGGCTCAAGAAAGCCCGCAAGCGCCCGCAGTTCTCCAAGCGTTGAGCTTGCCCGCATCGATGGCGCACGAGCGCAAGCTCTTCGGCACCGACGGGGTCCGGGGCGAGGCCGGCACCTTCCTCACCGCGGAGCTGGCGACCGCTCTCGGGCGCGCCGCGACCCTGGCCAGCGAGGCCGCGCGTCCCCAGGTGCTGATCGTGCGCGACACCCGCGAGTCCGGCCCGATGCTCGAGGCTGCGCTGGCCGCCGGGGTCGCCGCGGCAGGGGGCGACGCGCTGCTCGCCGGCGTTCTTCCCACCCCCGCGGCGTCGGTCCTGGTGCGGCGCCACGGCCTCGACCTGGGGGCGGTGGTCTCCGCCTCACACAACCCCTTCGGCGACAATGGGATCAAGTTCTTCTCGGCCCGGGGAGCGAAGTTCGACGACGCCGCGGAGGCCGAGATCGAGGCGCTGATCGACGGCTCGCCGCCGGCCAAGGGCGCCGGTCGAGTTCGCGAGCTACAGGGCGCGCTTGACGACTACCTGCGCGAGCTCAGCCGGGCCTTCTCGCTCGACCTCAGCGGCGTAACCGTCGCCCTCGACTGTGCCAATGGCGCGACCCACCGCGCCGCACCGGCGATCTTCGAGCGACTCGGTGCACGTGTCGAGCCGATCGCCGCCGAGCCCGACGGGCGCAACATCAATGCCGGCTGCGGCTCGACCCACATCGAGAACCTGGTCGCCGGTGTCACGGCCAAGGGTGCCGATCTCGGCTTCGCCTTCGACGGGGACGGCGATCGGGTGCTCGCCGTCGATCGCACGGGGGCTGTCCGCGATGGCGACGACCTGATCGCCCTCGCGGCGGCCGACCTGAAGCGGCGCGACGCGCTCGAGGGCGGCGTCGTGGTGACCGTGATGACCAACTACGGCTTTCATCAGGCGATGGAGGCTGCCGGGATCGACGTCGCGACGACCAAGGTCGGCGACCGCTACGTGCTCGAGGAGCTGCAACGGCGCGGCTGGGGCCTCGGCGGAGAGCAGTCCGGTCACCTGATCTCGATGGACTTCGCGCCGACGGGAGACGGGATCGCGGCTTCGCTGCTCGCCCTGCGGGCGTTAGACGGCGCCGACCTCGCCGACGCCAAGCCGTTCGAGAAGCTGCCGCAGCGGCTCGAGAACGTCGAGGTCGCCGATCGCGACGCGGTCGAGGATGTAGCGGCGGTCTGGGAGGCCGTGGAGCGCGAGGAGGCGGCGCTGAAGGGGCGCGGCCGCGTGCTCGTGCGTTCGTCGGGCACCGAGCCCCTGGTCAGGGTTATGGTCGAAGCGCCCACCGATGACGAGTGCGAGCAGGTCTGCGCCCGCCTCGTGGGGGTCGTTCGGCAGGAATTGGCCTGACGTTCGAGATTTTTCTCCCAATTTTTCCCTTCTAATTGCCCCAGCCGGCCTCTACCCTTTCCAGACCTAATGTGCGGAATCGTGGGATACGTTGGTGGGCGCCCCTGCCAGGAGCTGCTGGTCGCCGGACTGGAGAAGCTCGAGTACCGCGGCTATGACTCGGCCGGCATCTCGCTGATCTCCGATGGCCACATCGACAGTGTTCGCGCGGTCGGCAACCTCGCCAACCTGCGCGCCGCGGTCGAGGAGCGCGCCGCGCAGCAGAACGGCGCCGGCAGCGTCGCGGTGGCGGCCCCACCGGCCACCACCGGCGTCGCCCACACCCGCTGGGCGACCCACGGCCGGGTCACGGAGGAAAACGCGCACCCGCACGGCGACTGCAGCGACCGCATCCACATCGTGCTCAACGGCATCGTCGAGAACCACGCGGACCTGCGGCACGAGCTGGCCGAGGAGGGCCACACCTTCAGCTCCGAGACCGACGCCGAGATCGTCGCCCACCTGATCGAGCGCCACTACGACGGCGACTTGACCGCCGCGGTCGGCGACGCCTTCGCGGATCTGCGCGGCCACTACGCGTTCGTGGCCATGCATGCCGATCAACCGAGTCTGCTGGTCGGCGCCCGCAAGGAGTGCCCGCTGATCGCCGGCATCGGCGAGGGCGAGACATTCCTCGCCTCGGCGATCCCGGCGTTTCTGGCCCAAACCCGCAACGTGATGCTGATCGAGAACGACGAGCTGGTCACCGTCGATGGCTCCGGCGCTGCGATCACCGACGCCGAGGGCAATCCGGTGCAGCGCGAGGTCGAAGAGATCACCTGGGACGAGGACGCGGCCGAGAAGGGCGGCTACGAGACTTTCATGCTGAAGGAGATCCACGAGCAGGCCGACGCGGTCGCGGAGACGATCACCGACCGTCTGCCGACCGACGACGGCGTCGACCTCTCAGACGTCGACCTCGACGACGAGTACCTGCGCGGCGTGAAGCGAATCGTGATCGTCGCCTGCGGCACCTCCTACCACGCCGGGCTGGTGGGGCGCTACGCGATCGAGCAGTGGGCCCGCGTACCGGTGGAGATGGACATCGCCTCCGAGTACCGCTACCGAGACCCCGTCGTCGGGCCCGACGACCTCGTCGTCGGGATCACCCAGTCGGGTGAGACCGCAGACACGCTCGCGGCAATGAGGCTGGCGCAGGAGAAGGGGGCCAAGGTCCTCGCGGTCACCAACATCATGGGCAGCCAGGCGACCCGCGACGCCGACGCCGTCCTCTACACGCGGGCCGGGCTGGAGATCGGGGTCGCGGCGACGAAGACGTTCGTCGCCCAAGTCGCGGCGATGTACCTGCTGGGGCTGCGGCTCGCCGAGCTGCGCGGGACGCTGGAGCCGGCCGAGTTGGCGCGGCTGGTCGGCGACCTGAAGGGGATCCCGTCGGCGATCGAGCGCACGATCGAGGCGGTCGACGAGCAGGTGCAGGAGATCGCGCGCGTCCACTCCAAGAACCGCTTCTTCCTCTACCTCGGTCGCCACATCGGGCTTCCCATCTGCCTAGAGGGTGCGCTGAAGATGAAGGAGATCTCCTACATCCCCACCGACGCCTACGCGGCGGGAGAGATGAAGCACGGCCCGATCGCCCTGCTCGACGAGTCGACCACCGTGGTCTGCGTGGCGACCGACAGCCCGATCCTGGAGAAGGTGCTCTCCAACGTCGCCGAGGTGCGGGCCCGCGGCGCCGACGTGATCGCGATCGCGACCGAGGGCAACGATCAGGTGGCCGACGTCACCGACCAGACCCTCTACGTCGCGCCCTCGGACTGGATCCTGCAGCCGATCGTCGCGGTGTTACCGCTTCAGCTGCTCGCCTACTACGTGGCCCGCGCCAACGGGCTAAACGTGGACCAGCCGCGCAATCTCGCCAAGACAGTCACGGTCGAGTAGCGGAAGCAGTCGCTACGATGCCGCGCTCATGTTGAGTCGCGCCCGCACTCTCGTGCTTGTTCTTGCGGTCGCCGCCGCACTCGCAATCTCGTCCTGCGGTGGGGGCGGCGGTGGCGTCGGCAGCGACGACCCCGCGTCTCTGGCGCCCGCGGCCGCGCCGGTCTACATCCAGGGCACGATCCGCCCGCGCGGCGCCCAAAAAGCGAACGTCGAATCGCTTTCGTCGACGATCACGGGCCTCAGCGATCCGACCGCCAAGCTGATCGGCCTGATTGACCAGTCGGCGAACGCCACCCCGAGGCTGAGTGGCAAGCACCTGACGTTCGCCAAGGACATAGAGCCGTGGCTCGGCGACAGGGGTGGCGTCTTCATCGAGGGCTTCACCGGCGACCCGCCGGCCGCCGGGATCGTGCAAACGACCGACACCAAGGCCACGCAGCAGTTCATCGACGACGCGAAGCAGAAGGGCGACACGGACCACAGTTACAAGGGCGTCGACTACCTGCTCGACAAGGACGGCAGCACCGCGGTCGGCGTGGTCGACAACTTCCTGGTGATCGGCAACGAGCAGGCGTTCAAGGACGCGGTCGACGTCTCCAAGGGCGGCGATTCGCTCGGCAACCAGAGCGACTTCACCGACACCCTCGATCAGGCGCCCTCCGGCAGCCTGGCCGACGCCTACGTGAGCCTGCAGGCGGTCTGGGACGAGGTGCGCGCCAACGATCCGGGCAATGCCAAGGTGCTGTCGGCGTCTTTCGGGGACCCGTCCGGCAAGACGGTGCTCGCCAGCCTGGCTCCGGCCAAGGACTCGCTGGAGCTCGATCTGGCCACCAATGCGAACCAGAAGTTCCAGCTCTCCGATCTGTCGAAGCTGATCGAGACCTTCCCCGCCGACTCTTTCGTGGCGGTCGGCATCCCCAACCTCGGCGACATCGTCAACAAGACCATCGACCAGCTCGAGACGTCTGGCATCCCGGGCGTCACCAAAGCGGCGATCGACCAGCAGCTCAGCCCGTTGGGGATCAGCCTCGACGACATCACGGGCGCCCTCGGCGACCTCGGCATCTTCGCCGAGGGAACCGATCGGGCGAGCCTGCAGGGCGCCGGGGTTATCACCAGCAACAGCTCCTCTAATGTCAAGAGTCTGATCGGCACTATCGGCGGCTTCGCTACTGCCTCCGGGCAACCGGGTGTCAGCCCTGCCCCGATTGGCACTGGATTCAGCATCACCGATCCACAGCAGCTCGGTCGCCAACCTCTGACCATCGCAGCCGTCGGGGACAAGATCGTGATCGGCTACGGAGACCAAGCGACCAAGCAGGCAGTCGCGAGCGGCGGCGCGGGCACGTTGGCCGACGAGCCCACCTACAAGCAGGCGGTCGCGGCGCTGGGCGACAACGGCATCTCCGGCTACGTCTCGCTGTCGAAGGTGTTCCAGCTCGCCGATGCCCTCGGCGCGATCACCGACCCCGGCTACCAGCAGGCGAGACCGTACCTCGACAAGCTCGGCTACGCGGCCCTTGGCAGTGGTAAGCAGGGCGATTTCTCGACCAGCAAGGTAATCGTCGGCGTTAGATGAGTGATGCCACGATCCGCGCACGTCTGGATGACGCGCGTGGCCCTCGCATCTTGTCGTCCTCGGGCTTGCCTTTGGCCCCACCAAAGGCTTCGCCTTGCGTCCTAGACCTGCTCGGCCACGCACGCCCCCATTCGCGCGCGGCCATGGATCACTCATCTCGCCCTGAGCGCGGCTAACCTCGCCAGCCATGGAGTCATGGCTGGAACCGCTCTACGACGCCGACGGCATGCGCGCCGTCGACCGCTGGGCGATCGAGGATCAGGGAGTCCCCTCCCTGGAGCTGATGGAGGCGGCGGGAGGGGCGGTGGCCCGCGCCGTCGCCGCGCTCTCACCCCAGGGCCCGGTGCGGGTCGTCTGCGGGAAGGGAAACAACGGTGGCGATGGGCTGGTCGCAGCACGCCACCTGGCCGAGACAGGCTTCGACGTCGAGGCGCTGCTGCTGGCGTCCAGCGCCGAGCTGTCTAGCGATGCGGCCGCCAACCTGGATCGATTTCCGGGTGCCCGCGAGATCGACCCGTCAGACTTCGACGACGAGCTGGCCGACTCGGGGGCGATCGTCGACGCGATCTTCGGAACCGGCTTCGAGGGAACTCCGCGAAGCCCCATCGACGCCGCGATCGAGGCGATCAACCGCTGCGGTGCGCCGGTCGTCGCCTGCGATATCGCCTCCGGCGTCAACGCGGCCAACGGCGAGGTGGAGGGCATTGCGGTGGAGGCCGACGTCAGCGTCAGCTTCCACGCGGCGAAGGTGGGCCACGTGGTGGCACCGGGCAAGTTGCACAGCGGCGAGCTCCAGGTGGCCCCGATCGGGATCCCGGACGGGGCTCCCTCCGAGCCGGCGGCGGGTCTGATCTCCACCGCGGTGCTCAACCTCGTTCCGCAGCGCGGTCCGGCCTCGACCAAGTTCACCTCCGGCCAGGTGGTGATCGTCGGCGGCTCGCGCGGCCTGACCGGGGCCGTGTGCATGTCGGCGGAGGCGGCGATCCGCGCCGGCGCCGGCTACGCGACCGTCGCCGTCCCAGCCGACCTGGAGCCGATCTTCGAGGTGAAGCTGACTGAGGTGATGTCGAGGGGCTGCCCCAGCAACGACGGCGCCCTCGGCCCGGATTCCGCAGCGACGGCGCTGGAGGCCTGCGAGCGCGCCGCGGCCGCGGCGCTGGGCCCCGGCCTCGGTCGCCGGGAGGAATCGCTGGAGTTGGCGCGTCAGCTGGCACTGCGTATCGAGGCGCCCCTGGTTCTCGACGCCGACGGCCTCAATGCCCACGCCGGTCGGCTGCAGGCCCTCCGGGACCGCGACGGCCCAGCGGTCCTCACCCCGCACGCTGGCGAGCTGGGCCGCCTGCTCGAGCGCTCCTCCGAGGAGATCGGCGCCCACCGCCTGGCTTGCGCGCGCGAGGCAGCGCGGGCGAGCGGCGCCGTGGTCCTGCTGAAGGGCGACGACACGATCGTCACTGACGGCGAGCGGGTCGCCGTCAACGGCCTCTCGGCCCCGGCGCTCGCGACCGCGGGCTCCGGCGACACGCTCACCGGCACGATCGCGGCGCTGCTGGCGCGCGGGCTGGAGCCGTTTGTCGCCGCCTGCGCCGGCGCCCTGGCCGGCACCCGAGCCGGCCGCCTGGCCGCCGAGAAGGTTGGCGCCGCCGAGTCGGTGGTGGCGACCGACGTGATCGCCCAGCTGCCCGCCGCGCTCCGTCCCGACATTCCCGTGGAATAACCTGGCTCGCCGATGGCCAAGACCGCCGCCGACATCATGGATACCGACGTGCCGGCCCTCGGACCAGAGGACGACGCGAAGCGGGCGATCGAGCTGCTCGCCGAGCGGGAGATCGGGGCGCTGCCCGTGGTCAACTCCGAGCAGCGGGTGATCGGCATCGTCAGCGAGTCGGATCTGGTGCTCAGCGACGAGCAGGCGGACCTGCACCTGCCGCACTACCTGAACATCATGGGCGGCATCGTCTTCACCGGGTCGATGAAGGGCTTCGAGGAGCGGCTCAACAAGGCGTTCGCGACCAACGTCAGGGACCTGATGAGCGAGGACCCGGTCGTCGCACGGACGGATGACGGCGTCGAGAAGGTGGCGCGGCTGATCGCCGAGAAGCACCACAACCACCTGCCGGTGGTCGACGGCGACGGCAAGCTGGCCGGCATAGTCACCCGGGCCGACGTCCTCGCCGCGCTCGTCGACGGGGAGTAGGGATCACGGCCGAGCGGGCCGTCGCGCGCATAGACCTCGACGCCGTCGAGCGCAACTGCCGGCACCTCGCCGCCGAGCTGACCGAAGGTGCCGAGCTCTGCGCTGTCGTGAAGGCCGACGCCTACGGGCATGGCGCCGATGCCTGCGCCGCCGCCGCTCTGGAGGGCGGCGCGACCCGCCTCGCGGTCGCCACCGCTCGCGAGGCCGAGCAGACGGGCCGCCGACTTCAACACGTCCCGTTGCTGACGATGGGCGCGCTGACCGCCACCGACGTCGACATCGCGCTAGCGGCGGGGTCCGAGGTCGCGGCGGGGCGGGAGGAGTCCCTCCGGCTGATCGCTGCCCGAGCTGCCGCCCAGGGGCGTCCGGCGAAGGTCCATGTCAAGTACGACACCGGCATGGGTCGGCTGGGTGCGACCGATACGGAGGAGGTCATGGCACTGGTCGCGATCTGCGAGGCCGAGCACGATCTGCGGCTGGCCGGCATCTGGACCCATTTCGCGACCGCCGACGAGATCGGCGACGACTACTTCGATCAGCAGCTTGCCCGCTTCACCCCGCTCGCCCACGAGCTCAAGGCACGCCATCCGGAGATCACCGTGCACGCCGCAAACAGCGCCGCCCTGTTTCGCGACCCGGCCGCCCACTTCGACATGGCCCGCTGCGGCATCGCCATCTACGGCCTCGATCCGTTCCAGGAGGATCCCACCGCCCGCGGGCTCGAGCCGGCCCTGGAGCTGCACTCCTACGTCGCCGACGTGAAGCGCTTCGCAGCCGGATCCAGCGCCGGCTACGGGCGCACCTGGAAGGCGTCGCAGGGCACCTGGGTCGGGGTGTTGCCGATCGGATACGGCGACGGAGTGCGACGCGGCCTCTCCAACAACGCCGAGGTGCTGGTCCGAGGACGCCGCCACCCTCTGGTCGGCACGGTCTCGATGGACAACATCACGATCGATCTCGGACCCGAGACCGACGTGTCCCCGGGCGACGAGGCGGCCCTGATCGGCGCGCAGGGCGAGGAGCGAATCCTCGCCGAGGAGGTCGCGGGGCGCCTTGGAACGATCAACTACGAGGTGACCTGCGGGATCTCGGCGCGGGTACCCCGGGTGCCGGCCGAGCCAGGGTGAGCGGCGTGGCGGCTGAGTTGGCAAACCGCATCGCCGCAGCCGAGCCGGTGCAACTGGCGCGGCGAGCACTCGGCGACGACGCCGAGGCCTGGGTGGTCGGCGGCGCGGTGCGGGCCGCCGCGCTCGAGCGCCAGGTCGATGACCTCGACCTCGCGATCGCCGGGGGCGAAGAGACCGCGGCGCGCGACCTGGCAAGAGAGGTTGGCGGCCACGCCTTCCCGCTCTCCGACGAGTTCGGCACCTGGCGCGTGGTCGACCGCGAGCACAATGCGATCGCCGACGTCACGCGGCTGCGAGGCGGCTCGATCGAGTCCGATCTGGGCGCGCGCGACTTCACGGTCGGCGCAGTGGCGGTGCCGCTGGCCGGCGGCCCACTGCTCGACCCCCACGAGGGGCTCACCGACCTCGAGCAGCGCGTCCTGCGTGCTGTCTCACCGCGCGCGTTTGCCGACGACCCGTTGCGCTTGCTGCGCGCCGCCCGGCTCGGCGCCGAGCTTGGTCTGCAGCCCGAGCCGGGGACGATCGAACTGGCGCGGGAAGAGGCGCCGCGGGCCGCCGAGCCCGCCGGAGAGCGTCAGTTCGCGGAGCTGCGCCGGATTGTCGCTGGGCCCGATCTCCTGCGCGGGCTGGAGCTGATGGACGAGCTGCGGATAACGGCGGGGGTGCTCCCCGAGCTGGAGGCGCTGAAGGGGGTCGAGCAGGGCCCCAACCACCACCTCGACGTGCACGGCCACACGATCGAGGTGCTGCGGCAGCTGCTCGAGGTGGAGCGCGACCTGGACCAGTTCGCCGGCGAGCACGCTGCGGGAGTGCGCCAGTTGCTGGCCGAGCCGCTGTCCGACGAGCTTACGCGGGGAGGGGCGCTGCGTTTCGGGGCCCTGGTCCACGACATGGGCAAGCCGCAGACCCGGCAGGAGCAAGGGACCTTCGTGACCTTCATCGGACACGACAAGGCGGGGGCGGAACTGGTGGCGGGGATGTGCTGGCGTCTGCACACGAGCCGTACGTTGCGCCGCCATCTCCAGGGCCTCACCCTGCACCATCTGCGGCTCGGCTTCATGGTCCACGAACGGCCCCTTGGTGGGCGGCAGGTCCACGACTATCTGCGCGCCACCGAGCCGGTGAGCGCCGACGTGACCCTGCTCACCGTCGCCGACCGCCTCTCCGCCCGCGGCGAGGGACCGGTGGCCAGCGGCGAGATGGTCGAGGCGCATCTCGAGCTGGCGCGCGAGATGTTTGGCGCGGCGCTCGAGTGGCGCCGCAGCGGCCCGCCGCGGCCGCTGATCGACGGCGATCTGCTGGTCGCCGAGCTGGGGATCGAGCCTGGGCCGCAGATCGGGCGCCTGCTGGCCGAGATCGAAGCCGCGCAATACGCGGGCGAGGTCTCGATCCCGGCCGAGGCATTGGAGCTGGCCCGGGGCATTGAGGGGTCGGCGCCCAGATAAGCTGCCGCCGCGATGGTGGACCCCTGCATCTTCTGTGGGATCGTGGCCGGCGAGGGTCCGGGGCAGATCGTCGACTCCGACGAGCACACGGTCGCATTCATGGACATCAATCCCGCCACCCGCGGTCATGCGCTGGTTGTGCCGCGCCGACACAGCGCCGACCTGATGGAGGTCTCCGACGAGGACCTCACACACACGATGCTTGCGGCGCGCCGCCTCGCGGGTCGGATCCGCGACACGCTCGAGCCCGACGGCTTAAACATCCTCAACTCGTGCGGGTCAGTCGCTTGGCAGACGGTCTTTCACTTCCACGTCCACGTGATCCCCCGCTACGCGGACGATCCGCTAAAGCTTCCCTGGGTGCCCGGCCCGGGCGACGCCGACGAGATCGCGGCGGTCGCCGAACAGCTGCGAGGCGAAGATGGCTGACGCACCGGTTCGACTCGAGCGCAACGGACCTGTCGCCGTGCTCGTGCTCGAAGACCCGCCCCTGAACCTGTTCGGCGCCGCGACCTTCACGTCGCTGAACGAGTGCATCGCGCAGGTTGAGGTCTCCGACGCGCGGGCGATGGTCTGGCGCGCCGAGGGTGAGGTGTTCACCGGCGGGGTCGACGTCCACAGGTTCCAGACCACCAGCGGCCACTCGAAGGAGATGTTCGGGGCGCTGCTGGCGACTGTGCGCAAGATCGAGTCGCTGCCGATCCCGACCCTGGCGCTCGTGCACGCGCTGTGCCTCACTGCCGGGATGGAGATCTCGCTTGGCTGCGACATGATCTGGGCCACGGAGTCGGCGAAGTTCGGCCTGGTCGAGGCCGTGGTCGGGCTCACCCCCGGCGCCGGCGGGACGCAGCGGGTGGCCGAGCGAGCCGGTCCGGCGCGGGCGCGGGAGTTCGTGATGACCGGCGGGCTCTACGACGCAGCGGCGCTGGAGCGCTGGAACGTCGTCAACCGTGTGCTGCCCGACGAGGAGCTGCTGGAGAAGGGGATGAAGTTCGCCCACCGCCTCGCCGCCGGGCCGACCAAGGCGCACGCGGCGACGAAGCGCATCATCCGCGCCTACCTCCAGGGCGGGGTGGACAAGGCCGACCGCGAGACGCCGAAGGTCGCGGCCTCGTTGTTCGAGACCGAGGACCTTCAAAACGCCGTGCGCTCGTTCCTCGAAGAGGGGCCCGGTAACGCCACCTTCGAGGGGCGCTAGCGGAGCGGTCAGGCGCGGCGGGTACCCTTCTCGCGTGGGGAAAGAAGAGAAAATCGAGATGGAGGGCGAGGTGACCGAGGCCCTGCCCAACACGATGTTCAAGGTCATGCTCGACAACGACCACCAGGTGCTGGGCCACATCTCGGGCAAGATGCGCCGCCACTACATCCGCATCCTCCCCGGCGACCGGGTGAAGATCGAGCTCTCGCCCTACGACCTCGACCGCGGCCGGATCACCTACCGCTACAAGTGACGGCAAGGGGCAGGGAGCTTGCTGCGCTCCCCCTCCTCCTGCTGGGTCTGGCGCTGACCTTTGCTCCGGGCGCGGCGGGGACGCATGTGGTGCGCATCCCCAGCTCGGTGACCTTGAAGATCACCCCCCAACAGGCAGCGGCGACCTTCAAGGGCAAGGTCACGTCCCCCAACCAGGCCTGCCGGACGAATCGCACCGTCCGGCTGATGCTGCGCCGGCCCGGCAAGGACCAGACGGTCAGCTCGACGCCCACGTTCGGCGAGCACTGGCGGCTCGGGCTCGACAACCCCCCGGCCGGCGAGTACTACGCCCGCGTCAAGATGCGATCCGAGGGCACCGCCGGGACGATCTACGTCTGCAGGGCCGACAGCTCGCCGGCGGTCAGCTACTCGCCGTAGCCACCTGGCTCGTCTCCGCCGCCGGGTCGGGGTCGCTCATCTCGAGCAGCAGGGTCGACCAGGCGAAGTCGCGGGCGCCCAGGCCCGCGCCGCTGCGCGGGTCGTAGTACTCACGCAGCCCCTCAGCGACCGCGGCGCCGGCCAATGCCCTCGTCATCGCGGCGGCCTCCTTTTCGTATCCGAGCCGTCGCAGCCCCAGCCAGACCAGCCAGGCTGTGTTGACCCAGGTCGGCCCGCGCCAGTAGCGGCGCAGAAGCCGGCTCCCGCCGTCGGGCTCGTAGCTCGGTTCCTGGGCGGAGACCGAGGGCGGCGGTACCGCGGTCCAGTAGCGCCCCGGGTCGAGCAGGTGCTCCTCGACCAACCGCCGTCCGATCTGCGGCGGCAGGTCGGGCAGCGCCAGTGGTGTCAGCGAGGCGATCGTCGAGACCCCCGGCCGTCCACCCGCCGGTCCCGCCTCGTCGATGAACAGCCCGCGCCCCTCGTCCCAGAGTCTCTCGACCAGCGCCGCGGTCGCCGACGGTCGCCCCAGCGCCTGAAGCGACAGCGACCACAGCACGTTGGTGATCACCTCGCAGACCACCGGGCCGCCGGCGGCGGCGACCCGGCGCGCGTCGAACCCCAGCTTGCGGTTTCGCCGCACCAGAAGCGGGAAGCCGATCCGCCCGTTCGCTCGCCGCCCCCACACAGGGTCGAATTTGGGGGAGGCGTCGAGCCCGGACTCGTCGGGCTGCACGATCCACAGCAGGCCGTCGCCCTTGAGGTCGCGGTTGTCCGCCAGCCACTGCGCCTGGGCGCCGATCCGCGGCTCCTCTGCGGGGTCGCCGACCGCGATCCGCCAGGCCCAGGCGAGTAGCGGCGGCTGGATCGTCTCGGTCTGAAAGGCGCGCCGCGATTGCACGTTGTAGAAGGGCAGGCGAGCGAGCGAGACCGGGCGGTCCCAGAAGATCGTGTGGCCGATGAAGCCATCGGGGCGCTGCGCGGCGAGCAGGGTCTCGAGCTCGGCCCGGGCCCGCGGCGGGTCGAAGCGGCGCCAGACGATCGCCGCGAAGCAGGAGTCCCAGTACCACTGCCAGGGGTAGCGGCCGGGGCTCGGGCTCGTGTACCCATACTCGACTCCGGCGCGCTTTCCCGAGCGCCAGTTGCGGCGCAGAACCGTCTCCGCGAGCTCGGGTACCGCGGTGTTCAAACTCTTTGGGCCAGCCTCGCGCTCATTCTGCGAGTCGGCGCAGCTCGCGAAGCGCGAGCGCCCCCAGCAGCGCCACCAATCCGGCCAGCACCAGCAACGCCGGCCAGGTGTCGCCCCAGCTGACGCCCCCGACAAAGCCCTGCCGCACCCCCTCGATCACCTGGGTGACCGGGTTGAGCCTCGCCACGTCCTTGAGCCAGCCCTGCAGTAGGGCGAGCGGCGCGTAAGCCGTCGTGCAGAGGATTGCCAGGAACATTCCGGACTGCATCAGCGGGGCCACCGACTGGCTGCGGTAGTGCAGTGCCAGCATCGAGCCCCAGCAGGCGGCGACCACGGCCATCCCCATCACCAGGACGATCGCGATCGCGAGGCCCCCGAAGCCGGGAAAGTGCGCGCCAATCGCCATCGCCACGCAGAAAAGCACCGTCGCCGGGATCAGGGAGCGGATGCTCGCCGAGGCGACGTTGCCGGCCAACAGGACCCAGCGAGGCGCCGGCGAGGCGACCAGGCGGTCGAACCATCCCTGCTCCATGTCGCGAGCCAGGTTGACGCCCGTCGCGGCGCCTGTGAAGCCGGCGCCCTGGAGCAGGCTGACCGGGATGATGAAGCTCGCGTAGCTGTTGGCATCGAATCCGCGCAGCTCGATCAGGTTGCCGAATACGCCGTTCAGCCCGAGATAGAAGATCGTCGGTGCCAGCACTCCGGGCACCGCCGCCCCCGGCACCCGCACCAACTCGTTTCGCGCCCGCGCGATCAGCGCCCGGATCATGTCCAGATTGGGACGCAGGCGGCTCATCGCCTCAACCACCGGTCCGTACCCAGCGCCGCAGCGCCGCCGCGCTCATCAGCAGTCCGAACGAGGCGATCCCCAGCACCGAAAGCACCGCGTCGAGCATCACCGAGCTGGAGAACCCGAACACGATCGAGTCCCGGATCCCGTCGACGATGAAGCTGAGCGGGTTGTAGTCGGCGATCGTCTTCGCGGGCTCGAGCATCAGGTTCTGGGGGAAGAAGGCCGAGGAGAGGAACAGGACCACGAACACGAACGGGAACATGCCCTGCACGACACTGGAGCTACCGGTGCGAAGCGCGACCGCCGCCCCGATCCCGCCGATCGCGATCGCCGACATGGTGACCAGCCCGATCGCGACCAGGGCGCCGGCGACGCCCTCCTCGATCGGCGCCCCGAAGATCATGCCGACTACGAGAAACCAGACCGCGCTCAGAGCCCCGAGGGCCGCGGTGCCGGCCAGCCGGCCGAGCACGATCGTGAAACGGGAGATCGGCGAGGCGAAGAGGCGATCGGTGAAGCCCATCTCGATGTCCACCGCCAGCGCGATGCCGCCGCTGTTGCCCGCCAGCATCAGCGACTGCATCATCGCCCCGGCGAGCATGAACTGGAGGAAGCTGTCGACAGGGGGAAAGCCGGGCAGGTGGATGGCGCTGCCCGCGCCACCGGTCTGGATCGCGAGCAGCAGGGTGGGGAAGACGATGATCGGCGCCATCAGCTGCGGGCGGCGAAAGGTCTGTTTGACCGAGCGCAGGCCGAGCGCCGCCACCACACGTAGATTGGCGCCCAGCGTGCCGCTCAAGTGGGCTCGACCTCCTGTTCGCCGGTGTCGTCCTCTTCGGCCTCCAGGTGATAACCGGTCTTGGCGACGAAGACGTCGTCGAGACTCGGCTGCACGAGCTCCAGCGACTCGACCGCGATCCCGGAGTCATCCAGCGCCCGAACCACGGGGGCGACCTCGGTGGCGCCGCCCGCGAGCTCGACCAAGACCTTGCCGTCCTTGGCGGGCAGCAGCTTGCCGAAACGGCTGACAACCCCGTTCGCGCGTTCGGCGACCTCCTCGGCCAGGCTGAGCTCGAGGTGGGGGAGTCCGACCTCCGCCTTCAGCGACTGCGGCGTGTCCTCGGCGACCAGCTTGCCGTCGTCGATGATTCCCACCCGGTTGGCGAGCTGGTCGGCCTCCTCGAGGTACTGGGTGGTGAGAAAGACCGTTGTCCCCCCGCGGTTCAGCTCGGTGACCTCCTCCCAGATCGTCTTGCGGCTGACAGGGTCGAGTCCGGGCGTCGGCTCGTCGAGAAACAGCACGCGCGGCTCGTGAACCAGCGCCGACGCCAGGTCGAGGCGCCGCTGCATGCCGGCGGAGTAGGTGCCGACCCGGCGGTCGGCGGCGGGGATCAGCCCGACCTTGTCGAGCAGCTCGTCGCCGCGCCGTTTGCCCTCGGCCCGCGAGATCCCGTGCAGCGTCGCCTGAAGCCGGATCAGCTCGCGCCCGGTCATCAGCGGGTCCAGCGCAGCCTCCTGCAACGCGACGCCGATCGACCGGCGCACGGTGGAGGCCTCATGCACGACATCGTGGCCGGCCACGCGTGCGCTCCCGGCCGTGGGCAGCAGCAGCGTGGTCAGCATCCGCACCATTGTCGTCTTGCCTGCCCCGTTCGGTCCCAGGAAGCCGTAGATCTCCCCGTCGGCGACCTCCAGGTCGACGCCCTGGACGGCTCGCACGCCGCCCTCGAAGACACGCTCAAGGGCCTCCACCTCTATCGCCGGCATAAGGCGATTCTAGGTAGGCGCGCCCGCGCCCCCGGCCACGGGGGAGAGCGCGTCCACGAAGCGGCGCTCCGTTGCCCGCTCGATCGCCTCCGCGGCGTCGAGCAGCAGCCCGTCGGCTCCCCAGGCGCCCTGAAGTTGCAGGCCGATCGGCAGGCCGTCGTCGAAGCCGACCGGGACGCTGACCGCCGGGATCCCGATCAGGTTGGCCAGCCCGCCGCCGCGCGGGTTCACGGCGTCGGCGGTGGCCGTGCCGGAGGGAAGCTCGACCAGCGGCTCCTCCAGTGGCGGCGCGACTGCCGGCACGCTCGGCCAGGTGATCACGTCGACGTCGGCGAAAGCAGCGGCCAGCGAGCGCCGCATCATCGTGCGGATGACCGCGGCCCGCGCGAGCACCGATCCGGGTATCAGCATCCGGTACTTGGCCAGGGCGCGGTTGACAGGGCCGATCTCCTTGCTCATTGAGTTGAGCTTCGAGGGCGAGATGTCGCCCAGCCCTTCGGAGTTGCCGATCAGCACCGCCGCGAGACCGGACAGCTCCAACCCCGGAATTTCGACCTCACGAACCGTCCCGCCCGTCTCATCGCGCAGCGCCTCGATCGCGTTCTCGCAGGCGGACCGCACCTCCGCAGCGCAATCCTCGGCGATCGGCCCCCGCACGACGCCGATCCGCAAGCCGCTTGCCTCTGCGCGGGGTAATTGCTCGCCGTACAGGGCCGAGCCGAGCAGCCGGCAGCCGGCGGCATCAGCGCACAGCGGGCCGGAGACGATCATCGTCGAGCCGCGCATGTGATGGCCCTCCATCGCCGAGCGGCCGAAGGTCGGTTTCAGCCCGGTGAGGCCGCAGTAGGCGGCCGGATAGCGGATCGAGCCGATCCCGTCGGCCCCGACGGCGCCGCCCACCATGCGGGACGCGACCGCGGCGGCGGGGCCGCTGGAGGAGCCGCCCGGGCAGCGCTCGAGGTTCCAGGGGTTGTGGGCCGGGCCGTAGACCGAGGCGTTGCCGGTGCTGCTCGACCCCCACTCGTGCATGTTGGCGACGCCGACGATCACGGCGCCGGCGTCCCGCAGGGCCCGGTAGGGGCCCGACTCGCCGGGCGCGGTCGGGGTGAACAGCTCCGCCGCCCCGAAGCGCTCGGCCCGCCAGGGAAGCGGCCACTCGTCCTTGATCACGACCGGGACGCCGCGCATCGGCCCCTCCGGCGCCGCATCGAGCATCTCGCGCGAGTGCTCGGGGAAGGTCTCGACGACCGCGTTGACGGCCTCGTTTCGCTCCTCGATGCGAGCCAGGGTTTCGTCGAGCAACTCCGGGCCGTCGGCCTCGCCCGCCGCAAGCGCGGCGGCCTGCTCGCCGAGTGGACGGTCGAGCAGGCTCAATTCGGCTCCGGCGGGCGCGAGAGGTCTGCGGCGGGCTCGGGCTCGACGCCGGAGAAGTCGAGCTCGAGCAGACCGGCGATCGCCGGCCAGTAAAGCTCGTGGGTGGCCCGCATCACGGCGAGATCCACCTCGTCGACCTCGATTCCCAGCGAAGCGAGGCCGGCCGGGACGAAGGCTTCGAAGTCGCCTGAGGCGGGCATCGGCGGCGAACCCTACAGGCGCGGCCTGGGCGACAGGCTGCAGCGACACACCCCTGGCTGGCATCCCGCCGCTCCACGCGCCACAATCGGCCCCGCAACCATGGACGGATGCCTGTGTTGAAGCCTCGAGTCGTGTCTCGATCCACAACAGAGAAGCCCAGCAGCCTGCCCTTGCTGACAGCGGCGGTCGCCGTCGCCTGCCTGCTGGTGCTGGCGGCGGCGCTCTGGCCGGGCGCCGCAGGCGCTGCGCGCCAGGTTGCCGTGCTCGGTCAGACGCAGACCACTCCGCCGCCCGCCTGTCCGCAGTCGCCTTGCGAGGCGGTCGGCAGCGTCACTGGCTTCCAGTCCAAGGCCGGCACGGTGTCAAAGCCATTCGTGGTGCCTTTCAACGGCCGCATGGTCGCCTGGAGCATCTCGATGTCGAAGCCGAAGTCCTCCCAGCAGAGCTTCTTCAACAACTTCTACGGCTCGCCCCCGGAGGCCCGGATCGCCGTTCTGCGCCAGGTGCCCGACAAGAAGCCCCCGCGCTATGAGCTGCTGCGCCAGGGCCCGACGGTGGTGCTGACGCCGTTTCTGGGCAGCAACGTGACCTTCACGCTCGACGAGGCCCTGAACGTCAAGCAGGGCGACGTCGTCGGGCTGACCATCCCCACCTGGGCGCCTGCGTTCGCGGTCGGGCTCGACGACAGCAGCGGCTGGCGCGCCAGCCGCAAGGCCGGCAAGTGCACCCAGACTCCGGACATCAAGGAGAGCCACCCGCAGCAGAAGGTCGGGTCCGACAAGCAGTACGGCTGCTTCTACAAGACCGCGCGCCTGCTTTACACGGCGACGATCGTCAAGGGTTAGCGGCGTAGTCGAGGAGCATGCCGTGGGGGCGTGCCGCTGCGATCCGGTCGACGATGCGCGCTCCTACCGGGCGGTCGTGAGATTCGGTGGCGATGAGTTCACCTGCGCGGCTTCGAGGTCGGCTTTCGCCTGCTCACGGTCGCGCGCAGCCTGCTTACCATCGCGCGCAGCCTGCTTACGATCGCGCGCAGCCTGCTCGCGATCCAAGGCTGCGCGGCCCCGCTCGCTTGCCGCCTCGGCGCGCGCAGCCGCCGCACGCTGTCTTGCCGCTTCGGGGGAGTCATAAGGAAGGCCCGTGTCCTGCTCGAACGTTGCCGCGGCTTGGTCGTACGCCAAAGCGCCGGCGTCGCGCGCCTCGGCGGTCAAATCGCGACGCCGTGCGGTCTTATCTCTGCGCTCCGCCGATTCGTAGCGTTGGGACGAGCCCTCCTTCCGCGATGCGGTTGTGGCTTCCCGCTCGCGGGTGCCTTCCTCGCGCTCCCCGCGAGAGGCTTCGTGCGCGCGTTCGGTCGACTCATCGGAGGGGAGGTGAGCGGCGTCCTCGCGGTCGGCGGCGGCCTGGTCTCGGTCTGAGGCGTGCTGGTCAACATCAGCTTGCGCCTGATCGCGATCGGATGCGCTCTGATCGGTGTCCGCAGTCGTTTGATCTGCATCGGAAGCAGTCTGGTCGGCGTCTGAAGCTGTCTGGTCGTCATCGCAGGCCGCTTGCGCATCGGCCTCGACGGCCTCGCTGGGGGGGTCTGCGGATGCTTTGCCCGAGCGCCGATTCGGGCGGCCGTTACCTGACACAACTTCCCCTCTCTGGCTCACCGATGCGGGACCGCTTTCGATGCGCGTTTGAGATATTAGGGTTACTTCCGATCAACCTACACCTTGCGGGGCTTCAACAGGTGGCAGCGCACTCCCAGCAAGACTCCGACGACGGCCCGCAGATCGCCTCTCGTTCGCCGTGGGAGCTAGTCGCGGGCTGTGATCCGCCGCCGTGTACTGCTAGCCGCAGGCGCCCGGGTTCTGGTTGCAGTACTGCTCGAATTTGCCCTGTGGGGTGTTGGCGGGCGGGGTGACGTCGTTGGATGGGGTATCGGGCACGCCGGAACCCCCGCTGCCGCCGTCGCTGGACGTGTTGTCCCACCCCCGGACGGGGGAGTTGATCCGCCGTTGTCCTCGGTCGTGGTTGTGGACTCGGTGGTCGTCGATTCGGCCGTCGACTGCGTAGAAGTCTCTTGGGTGATCTCGGATGACTGCGGCGCGGTCGTGCTCTCGCTATCGCCGCCGCAACCGGGGGCGAGCAACCCGGCCGCCGTGGCAAGCGCGACGGCGGCTGCCGTCGCAAGCGGTCGGCGGTCGGCCCTCACGCGTTGCCGTCGAGAGCTTCTTGACGCAGGCCGCAGTAGGGGCAGTCGCTGACGTCGAGGCCGATCAGCTGGTCGCAGCGCCGGCAGGCGCGCAGGTTCTCGGGGGCCCGAAGCAGCGCCGACTCTGAAGGGGCGAGGGGCAGTGCGCGTGACACCGGCTCCATCTCCTCGCCGGTCTCCCGGTCGACGTACAGATGTCCGGGCTTTGCCTTGACCAGTGCCTCGCGCCCTGAAGCAGGCGCGCGCAACCTGTAGAGCTGGTCGCGGTTCACGCGCGACAGACTATTAGTTGCGTCCTCTTCCTTCGAGTTCCTAGTTCCTCGTTCCTAGGAACAAGTAACAAGGAACAAGCAACTGGTTCCTCCACTAGCGTCCACACCTTGCGCGCGCTGATTTTTCACGGCTACCTGCTGCGCGGCACCGGCAGCAATGTCTACAACGCCAATCTCGCCCAGGCCCTGGGCCGGCTTGGCTGGGACGTGCACCTGCTCTGCCAGGAGCGCGCCGCCGACGAGCTGGACTGGGTGCACGCGATCGGACGCTGGCGCGACGGTGAGCTGACGGTCGAGCAGTTGCGCGAGCCGGAGGGGGAAGGCCAACTCACCGTCTACAACCCAGACATCGCCGGTCTGCTTCCGGTCTATGTCCACGACCACTACCCGGGCTTCGAGGTGAAGACCTTCGCCGACCTCAGCGACGCCGAGCTGGATCGCTACCTCTCGGCCAATGTCGAGGCGGTCCAGGACGTTGCCCGGCGCGCCGGCGATCCCGATGCGGCGCTCGCCAACCATCTGGTGATGGGGCCGCTGGTCCTCGCTCGAGCGGGCTTGCGCTTCGCCGCCAAGGTCCACGGCTCGGCGCTGGAGTACACGGTCAAGCCCAACCCGCGCTTCCTGCCTCACGCCGAGGAGGGCATCGCCGGCGCCTCGGCGATCCTGGTTGGCTCGCGACACACCGCGGAGAGCCTCTGGCGCACGCTGCCGGCCCTCGATTTGGAAGCCAAGACACGGCTCGGCCCCCCGGGCGTCGACACGACCGAGTTCGCGCCGCGCGACCCCGGCCAGGCCGTGGCCGCGGTGAAACAGCTTGCCGAGCAGATCGACGCGGGCGACCGGGAGGGGGGACTGGGCCGTGACAACGATGCGGCCGTGGCGGCGCTGCGCGACTTCGCCGCCGCCGACGGGCCGCGGGTCGTCTTCGTCGGCAAGCTGATCGTCTCCAAGGGAGCCGACCTGCTGCTCGCAGCCTGGCCGCTGGTGCACTGCGCCAACCCCGGCGCGCGCCTGCTGCTGGTCGGCTTCGGCGCCTACGAAGATGGCCTGCGGCGGCTGCTCGCGGCGCTGGAGCGCGGCGACGCGGCGGGGGCGCTCGAGGTCGCCCGGCTCGGGTGGGCGCTGGAGGGGGGACCCCAGGAACCACTGAAGATCCTCCAGTCGTTCCTCTCCGATCCGCCGCCGGGCTACTTCGAAGCTGCTCGGGGTGCGGCGGGGTCGGTGCGGTTCGCCGGTCGCCTCGAGCACGACGAGGTCGCCGAGCTGCTGCCCGCCGCCGACGCGCTTGTCATGCCCAGCACCTTCCCGGAGTCGTTCGGGATGGTCGCCGTGGAGGCCGCCGCCTGCGGCGCGCTGCCAGTCTCCGCCGCCCACTCGGGGATGCTGGAGGTCTCTCGCCGTATCGCCGATTCGCTGCCCGGTGACGTCGCGCCCCTGATCTCGTTCCCGATCGCCGAGGGGGCGGTCGCCGAGCTCGGGGCCCGGCTGCGCGCTTGGCTGGCCGTCGATCCCGAGCGGCGGCGGGAAATCGGAGCCGCACTCGCCCGTCGGGTCGATGAGCTGTGGAGCTGGGAAGGCGTCGCAAGGGGCGTGATCGCCGCATCCGCCGGCCAACTCGGAGACCTGCCCTCACCGTGATCCCGAACCCCGAGCGACCAGCAACCAGCGACTAGTTACAGGAGTCACCAGGCCGCCCACAAGCACCCGCTGCCTGGCGAATAGAATGCCGGCCGCAGATGCGCTGCTGCCTCGAAGCCCCGGCCCTCACCGTCGTGACGATCGCCTGCGAGACCGATGTCCACGCCTGAACGGGCCGCGCCAGACCGGGTGCACGACGACGCGGCGCTGACCAAACGGCTGCCGCTGGGAAAGATTGCCGCCGCGACGGTCGGCGCAACGGCGGTGATCTCGGCGGTGATGCTGCAGGTCCGCTGGGACGGCGTGCAGGGCTCCACCGCTGCCCCAAAGATCGACACGCTGCTCGACGTGATGATCGTGCTCTCGTCGTTCGTCTTCTCGCTGGTGATGACGATGCTCATCTATGCGCTGTGGAAGTTCCGAGCCAAGCCCGGAGACGAAGGCGACGGCGAGCCGATCCATGGCAACACGCGTCTCGAGGTCGCCTGGACGGTAATCCCGACGGTGATCGTGCTCTTCGGCGCCGGCTACAGCTGGGCGACGCTGCACAGCATCGAGGAGCGCCACCCCGGCTACATGAACGTCAACGTCTATTCGCAGCAGTACGCCTGGAACTTCACCTACCCGGGACCGGACAAGTTCTCGCGCGGTGTGCTCCATGTGCCGGTCGATCGTCAGGTCGTGTTCAGTCTGCACGCGCTCGACGTGATCCATTCCTTCTGGGTCCCCGAGTGGCGGATCAAGAAGGACAATGTCCCGGGGATCACCACACAGGCGGTGGTGACGCCGGACCGGCTCGGCACCTATCAACTGATCTGCACCGAGCTGTGCGGGTTCGGGCACTCGACCATGCGCGCGATCGTCGTGGTCGAGTCCCGGCAGGACTTCCAGAAGTGGCTGTCGAAGCTGCCCAAGCCGCCGCCTGAGTACACCGGCGACGGCGGCTCGGACACCGGTCCTTCCGGCGGTCCACAATCTGCGCCGGCGGCGACGGGAACGGCGGGGGCATAATGCGAGGCGGGCTCTAGATGGCAGCGGCATTGAGACGACCCGGCTGGTATCGCGGCGCGCTCGGCGCACTCCTGGGCGCCGGCTTCGGCTTCGGCCTCGTCGTCGCCCTGCGCGCTCTCTCCGGCCTTCCTGTCTTCCAGACCGAGCAGACCGGCTACCCGCACGTGATCGTCCCCGCGCTTACCGGGCCGCTCGGCTATTTGATCGGCTTCGGCTGCTTCGACTACTGGCTGCGCTGGGCGGCCGGCAAGCCGACGATCCCCGAGGACCACTCCGGGCACGGCGCCTACAGCTGGCGCGACTACTTCAAGTTCAACACCGATCACAAGGTGATCGGCATCCAGTACATCGTCACCACGTTTTTCTTCTTCTTTGTCGGTGGGGCGATCGCGATGCTGATGCGCGCCGAGCTGGCTCAGCCCGGCACCCAGATCGTCGACGCCGCCACCTTCAACAGCCTCTTCTCGACCCACGCGGCGTTGATGATCTTCGTCTTCGTGATCCCGGTCTTCGCCGGGATCGCCAACTACGTGCTGCCGCTGATGATCGGCGCGCCCGACATGGCGTTCCCGCGACTCAACGCGCTCAGCTTCTGGATGCTGCCGATCGCCGGGCTGCTTTTCCTTGGCAGCTTCCTGGCGCCGGGGGGCGCCTTCGACGCCGGCTGGACCGGCTACGCGCCGCTGTCGACCGGGGCCCCCCTCGGTCAGTCGTTCTTCAACCTCGGAGTCCAGTTCGCCGGTTTCTCCTCGATCTTCACGGCGCTCAACTTCCTGGTCACGATCATCACCATGCGGGCGCCGGGAATGAACTTCTGGCGCCTGCCGCTGCTGGTCTGGGCCAACATGTCGACCTCGCTGCTGGTTGTCGCCGCGACCCCGTTCATCGCCGGCGTCCAGTTCATGGTCCTGCTCGACCGCGCCCTGCATACCAACTTCTTCCAGTTCGCCGCCGGCGGTGACGTGATCAGCTACCAGCACATCTTCTGGTTCTACTCGCACCCAGCCGTCTACATCATGATGCTGCCCGGGTTCGGGATCATTTCCGAGGTCATCTCGACCCACTCCCGCAAGCCGATCTTCGGCTACCGGTTGATGGCGCTGGCACTGATCGGGATCGTCGTGCTCAGCTACTCGGTCTGGGCGCACCACATGTTCGTCGCCGGAATGTTCAGCTGGCTGCGGGTGCCGATGATGATCACCACGCTGCTGATCGCGGTGCCGACCGGGATCAAGATCTTCTCCTGGGTGGCGACCCTGTTCTACGGCAAGATCCATCTCTACTCGACCTCGATGCTGTTCGCGCTCGGGTTCATCGTCACCTTCACGATCGGTGGGATCAGCGGAGTGATGCTCGGCATGGTGCCGATCGACATCCACGTCTCCGACACCTACTTCATCGTCGCCCACATCCACTTCGTGCTCTTCGGCGGCTCGGTCTTCACGATCTTCGCGGGCATCTACCACTGGTTCCCGAAGATGACCGGGCGCATGTACGACGAGAAGCTCGGGCGCGTGCACTTCTGGCTCACCCTGATCGGGATGCTCGGCACATTCGTGCCGATGCACTGGATCGGCATGGACGGGATGCCACGCCGGGTGGCCGACTACGCGGCCCAGTTCGGCGACTGGAACCTGCTGATCTCCTGCTTCTCGTTCCTGCTCGGTGCCGCCCAGCTGGTCTTCCTCTACAACATGGTCGTCAGCTGGCGCTTCGGCCCGCGCGCCGAGGCCAACCCGTGGCGGGCGAAGACGATCGAGTGGCAGGTCTCCTCACCGCCGCCGATCTTCAACTTCGACGAGATCCCGCGCGTGGTCGGTGGGCCCTACGAGTACGGAGTGCCCGGCGCTCGGCACGCGATCATGGCCGGTGAAGGGGCGGAGGTGACGGCGCCGCAGCCGACCGTGGCGGGCAGCCCGTGAGCGCGAGGCTCGCCAAGAGAGCGCTGATGCGAGGCCGAGCGCGAACATGATGAATTCGAGCGACGACCGAGGCGCGCTGCTGATCTTCCTCAACGAGGTCGCGGGCGGCCGCAAGCTGCTCGAGGCGACCCGCGAACGGGTTGACCAGGCTTCCCAGGTGGCGGTGGTGGCGCCGCAGAACCAACCCGCGGTCGGTCAGCTGGTCGACGTCGACGAGCTGTACGACGCCGCGCTGGCAAGGGTGGAGGTGACCCTCGCGATCCTCGCCGACTTCGGCATCGAGGCGGTGGGCGACGTGATGGACCGCGACCCGGCGCTGGCGCTCGATGACTCGGTGCGCGCCTTTGCGCCGGCCGAGGTGCTGCTCAGCTGCCTGTACGAGAGCCGATTCGGCCTCACCCGCAAGGACCTGGTCGAGTGGGCTAAGGCGCGCTTCGAGCCCGAGACGACGATCACCCACATCACGGTGCGGATCGAGGACGACGCGATCCGCTGGGACGTCGTCCACACACTGGTCGTCGCCACGAGGACGGTCGACAACGCCGACCTGGTGGAGCGGCTGAAGGAGCGCCACCGTGAGGCGCCGCACCGCTACACGATCATCTCGCCGCGCTCCGGCGACCTGACCCGCGAGCAGGTCTCCGCGAAGCTCGCCTCGACCCTGGCGGAGCTGTATCGCGAGGAGATCGACGCCACCGGGCAGCCGATGAGCCCCGACCCGTTCCACGCCGTCCAGAACGCGATCCAGCACTACCGCATCGACGACATCCTGATCTCGACCCTGAGCGGCGAGACGTCGAAGTGGCTGGAGGAGGACTTGATCGGGCGCGTGCGCGAGATCACCGAGAAGCCGGTCGAGCACCTGGAGGCCGGGCGACCGGCCGAGGCGGTGGCCGCCGCCGTAGCTACCGGCGAGGAGCCTGCCGCGGTCGGGGAGGGCTCGCCCGCCGGGGCCACGTCCGAGGAACGAGCAACGAGGAACGAGTAACGGCTATGGAAAGCGCCAGCATCGCCGTAGGCCACGCCGAGGAGCACCACGGCCCGCCCGAGGCTCACCAGAGCTCGCGCATCGACCGCCAGACGCTCGGCATCCTGCTCTTCATCGTCTCCGAGGTGATGCTGTTCGGCGCCTTCTTCGCCTCCTACTTCTTCCTCCGCGTCGTCGTCAGCCCGTCCCAGTGGCCGCCGCCGCCGTTCGAGCTGCCGGTCGCGGTCGCGGGGTTGAACACGGCGATCCTGTTCTCGTCGAGCTTCACCGTGCACTACGCGCTCGAGTCGATCCGGCGCGGCAACCGCAATGGGATGAGACTGGGGCTCGCGGCGACCTGGCTGCTCGGCGCGACCTTCCTCTTCATCCAGCTCAACGAGTACGTCCACATCGGCTTCAGCGCCCGCGACGGCGCCTTCGGCTCGATCTTCTACGGGCTCACCGGTCTGCACGGCGCCCACGTGTTCGTCGGGCTGGTGCTCCTGACCTTCGCCAACATCCGCGCCTGGCGCGGCCACTTCGGCCCCGAATCCAAGGACCACCTCGGGGTCGAGATACCCGGCATCTACTGGCACTTTGTCGACGTGATGTGGCTCATCGTCTTCACGACGGTCTACGTCCTGTAGGCCGCTGCAAACTGCTCGAACTGCTCGGTCTTCGCCGCCCAGGGTGTGTACTAGTGTGCTAGCACAGTGGCACAGCCAGTGGAGGAGAGCCACAAGGTCGCCGTAGGCGCAGGCGTGCGCGAGGCGGTGCCCGACATCGAGCGCGACGACGAGCTGCCGGTCGGGGTGAACCTGGCCTGGCGGTTGCGGGCGCTGATCCTCAGCGGTCGCTTGCCGGCCGGGGACCGCCTGCCGGGGGTGCGGGATCTCGCCGCGGCCACCAGCGTCAACGTGAACACCATCCGGGCGCTCTACCGCCGTCTCGAGCGCGAGGGCCTGGTCGTCGCGCGGCACGGCATGGGCACTTTCGTCGCTCCCAACCCGATCGTGTCGCCGGCCCTCGAGCAGGTGGCCGCCGACGCCGCCGAGGCGGCCCGCGAGCTTGGCATCGAGCCGCGCGAGCTGGCCCGAACCATTTATTCGGGGAGCACGCCCGGCGATGCCGACCTTGGGGAAGCCGGGCCTGCGGACCCAGACGTCGAGACCCCGACCGAAGAGAGTGCGCGCGCGGCCCGCCGAACCCTGCGCGGCCAGATCGCCCGACTCGAGTCGGAGCTTGCCGCCTACCCCGAGGAGGCGACCAAGGCGGGAGTTGCGGAGGCCTCGCCGGAGCCGTTCGCCGGGCCCACCGCGCGTATCGCCGACCTGGGTGAGCTGGAGACCGTCCGCGACCAGCTCATCGATCGGCTGAAGCGGGTCCGGGCGGAGGTCGAGCGTCGCGGCCGCGACGAGGGCGCGGCGCGCCAGCGCCTCGACCGGATGGTCGAGGACCCCGCGGCGCACAGGTGGGACACGGTCTCCAATCAGGAGTTGGGCAAGCCGGGCTGCACGAAGTACCAGGTGCAGCCTGCGTGGGGCCCGGTCGGTGCGCTGATGAACTGGTGGCGAGTCAAGGTCTCCGCCGGATGCCCGTTAGCCGGGCCGCGTGAGGCGGCGCAGACGCGAGACGTAGATGGTCAGAACAGCCGTAGATAGGGCATTCCTTCCCGCCAAGAGCCTCTTCGAGCAGGTGGGGGACATGATGATCCTCACCGCGAAGACCTTGGTCTCCGCGGTGCGCCCTCCATACCCCTACGGCGGCGAGTTCATCGGCCAGTTTTTGTTCGCATTGCAGCTTTGCTGGTTTCCGATGATGATCTCCACCGTCGCCTTCGGCTTCGGAGCCCCGGGGCTTCAGGCCGCCAACTTCCTGAGCCTCTTCGGTGCCCTGGAC
>JBBQNM010000011.1:0-40726 GCA_038329895.1 Solirubrobacterales bacterium
GGCGCAGAAGCTGGCGGCCAAGCAGGCCGAGCTCGACCGGGCCAAGGTCCAACTGGCAAAGGAACGGCACCACCTGCAGGTCGTGCGCGCGAGACTGCAGCGAGCGCTCGGAGTCCTGCGGGGAGAGTTGGTCCGCATCTATGAGTCGGGCGATCCCGACACGCTGAGCGTGATCCTCAACTCGGCGAGTTGGTCCGACGTCGTCGCCCAGAGCGATTACCTCGACGCTTACCAGAACCATTTCGACTCGATCGTGGGTCGCGTGCGTACGCTGCGCGATCAGACTCGCGCGGCGGTTGCGCGACTGCGGGCCGCAAGAGACCGTCTCACCGCGGCGAGGAACGCGATTGCCGCCCAGAAGCGTGAGATCGACCGCACCCGGGCTGAGCTCGAGCTGCGTCGCAATCAGCTTGTCGCCGCGCGGCGGGCGCGGCAGCGCCAGCTCGACGCTCTCGAGAGTCGCGGGCAGCAGCTGGCCGACAACCTCTCCTCGATCTCCGACCAGCTTCAGACCAGCCCGAGCGGCCCGACCTCGTCGATCCCTGCTCCGCTGGCCCCGGGCGATCAGGCGCAGGTGCTGCCGAACGGAGACGCGGCGGCCCCGGCGAGCGCGCCGGCGGCGGTCAAGGCCGTGATCGCAGCCGGCAACCAGATCAACGAGACCCCGTACGTCTGGGGCGGCGGGCACGGTTCGTTCAGTTCGTCCGGATATGACTGCTCGGGCGCGGTCAGCTTTGTGCTCAACGCCGGAGGCTTTCTCTCCAGCCCGCTCGACTCGACCGGCCTCGAGACCTGGGGGACACCGGGCGCCGGTCACTGGATCACCGTCTACGCGAACTCCGGCCATACCTTTGCGGTGATCGCCGGCATCAGCTGGGACACGGTCGGCGACGTCTCCGGAACCGGCCCGCGCTGGCACACCACGACCGAGTCCACCTCCGGCTTAATCGCCCGCCATCCGGACGGCTACTAGCGCACCGCGCCTCGATCCGGGTTCGGGCGGGCCCTTGCGAGCACCCGCAACCTATTGCCGTGGGTTGGGTTTGAACCGACGTCAACGACATACCTGCCGAGTCTCTCCGGGCACGCCCGGCGAGAGCGGGGGAACCAGCTGGACCGAGCAACGCGAGGTCCAGAACTCAGGGGCAACGGCCCCGGGGGCGAAACGAAACCGACGGGTTTCGTAGCGCGGCTCTTTCAGCGCCAGCCCGACAGCTAACCCCGCAGGCTCCGAGAAAGAGAGACGCTTCGTTGCGCCACCGCACCGCAAGGCTGAGATTCGTCATTCTGGCTGTCGGTGCCTGCGCGGGCGCCGGCGTGATGTCTTCGACGGGCTCAGCGGCGGGCCCGGCCCTGAGCGGCGGCGCCCAGATCTCCGGCGGCGGCGTCTCGGCGCCGGGCAATCCGGTGGTCCAGAGGGTGGTCTGCAAGACCGGATGCCTGAGCCGGCGCAAGGCGACCCCCGGCGCCGTGATCAAAGTGAAGGGCGAGTTCCTCGACTACGTCCAGCAGGTGGTCTTCCGCGGCACATCAGGGCCGATGCCGGTCTCCCTGACCTACCGCAGCGCGATCCTCGTGCGGGCGATCGTGCCGCCCGGAGCGGTCAGCTCGAGGCCCTACGTGGTCGATGATCGCGGGACGCGCTCGAACCGCTCGCCGCGCAAGCTGACCATCCGGCCGGCCCCGGTGGTCACGCCGGGGGCTGGAGTGTTCCCGGTCCTTGGCCCCCACGACTACGGTGGGCCCGGCGCCCGTTTCGGCGCCCCCCGCAACGGACACACACACCAAGGGCAGGATGTGACCGCGGCCTGCGGGACGCCACTCGTGTCGGTGATGACGGGGACCGTCCAATACGCCGGCTACCAATCTGCGGCCGGCAACTACATCGTGGTCGACAACGATGGCACCGCCGACGACTTCGTCTACATGCATTTGGCCACGCCCGCCTACGTGAAGACCGATGGGGTGGCCGCCGCCGGTCAGCAGATCGGCGTGGTCGGGGAGACCGGCGACGCCACCGGCTGCCACCTTCACTTCGAGTACTGGCAGGGCGACTGGTACGGGGGCGGTCAGCCGATCGACCCGTTGCCCTTCCTGAAGGCCTGGGAGGGCACCGCCTAGCGGTCGCCGCGGAGCCGATGCAGCATGAGAGCCAGATGAGAACTGGACGGTCGGGCGAGAGCCTCGATCACAGCTCGCTGCTTGGAATCACGATCCAGACGTCGGCGCCGCCGCTGTCCTGGTTCGCCGCTCCGGCGGTGCCGCCGTGGGCCTCCGCGATCGCCTCGACGATCGCGAGCCCGAGACCGGTGCCGGTCCCGGCGCGGGCGCTGTCGGGGCGGCTGAAGCGCTCGAACGCATGCCCCAGGAACTGCGGCGGAAAGCCGTGTCCGGCGTCGGAGACGTGCAACTCGACTCTGGAGTCGTCGTGTCGAACCGAAAGCCGGATCGGTCCCTCGCCGTGGCGGAGTGCGTTGTCGATCAAGTTGCCCAATGCCTGCTCGAGCCGCGGCCGATCGGCATCGACCGCCAGGTCGTCGGCCTCCTCGACGTCGAGAGGACGGCCGCCGGCGTCGGCGCGGGCCAGGATGCGGTCACGAACCGTCTCCAGCAGCACTCCCACCTGAACCCGCTCGAGCTGTGTCGCCAGCTGTCCCTTGTCGGAGCGCGCGAGGACGAGCAGGTCCTCGGTGAGCTGGGAGAGTCGGTCAACCTCCTCGATCGCCGAGGCGATTGCGGCGCGCAGCTCGTCTGCTGTCCCCGAATAGCGAAGCGCGACCTCGAGCTCCGCCCTGTGCATTGCCAGAGGCGTTCGCAGCTCATGGCTTGCGTCGTCGACGAAGGAGCGCTCGCGCTCCAACGCCGTTTCCAGGCGGGCGAGCATCTGGTTCAGGGTCTCGCCGAGCCGCCGCAGCTCATCGTTGGCGATCGGAACGGGCAGGCGCTGCGTCCCGTCGACCGCCGAGATCTCCGCCGCCTGGCGGCGAATCGCTTCCACCGGCCGCAGCGAAGCCGCGACCGCGGCGTAGCCGACGATCAGCGCGAGGAGCAGTGCCGTGGGGCCGCCGAGCAGAAGAAGGGTTCGGAGGCTTCTCAGGGCGTCGTCTCGCTCATCGAGCGAGATCCCGGTGACGACGATCACTCGCCGGCCGTGAACTGTCACCGGTATCGCGTACAGTCGCGCCGTCCCGTCCACGCTTGGAATCCCGCCTCGCTCGAGGGAGACAGCGCCGATTCTGGCCTCTCGAAGGTCGGAGCTGGGCAGGGCCGAGCGGCCCCTGTGCACGGCGGTAGTGTCGAGAACCCGGCCCGACGGGGTGAGGATCTGCGCGTAGCGCTCCCGATCGGTCGCCAGAATGTCGTTGTAGCTGTCCGACTCCCTCAGAAGAGTCGTGATGTCGGTGGCTCGCGAGCCAAGGTTTTGGTCGACGGAGCTGGTCAGCTCATCCTTGTAGCGCACGTAGATCAGAAGCCCGACCACGAGCAGGACCACAGCCATCCCTGCGGCGAAGGCGAGCGTCACCCGCAGCCTGATCGGCAGGCGTGTCAGCGTCCGCCATCCTCTCGCAACCGATAACCGGCTCCGCGCACGGTCTCGATCGACTTCACGGCAAACGGCCGGTCGATCTTCCGGCGCAGATAGCGCACGTAGGAATCGACCACGTTGGAGCGATTCTCGTACTCGTAGTCCCAGGCGTGCTCGAGAAGAGCAAACCGCGTCAGGACCTCTCCCGGGCGGCGCATGAACGTCTCCAGGATCGCGAACTCCTTCGCCGAGAGCTCGATCTCGGTGTCCTGGCGCCAGGCCCGACGGGTGGCGGGGTCAAGCCTCAGATCGCCGACCCGCAGCTCGGTCGGGCGCTCTACCGGGCCGCGGCGGACCAGCGCCCTGAGTCGCGCCAGCAGCTCGGCGTAGGAGAAGGGCTTGGTGAGATAGTCGTCGGCGCCGCCGTCGAGGCCGGTGACTCGATCGCGCACCGCGTCGCGCGCGGTCAGGATCAGGATCGGCGCCCAGACTCCGGCCCCGCGCAGGCGGCGGCAGACCTCGAAGCCGTCGATGCCGGGCAGCATCACGTCGAGGATGATCGCGTCGTACTCCGTCGCCTGGGCCCTGGAGAGCGCGTCTTCGCCCGTCGTCTCGACGTCCGCCGCCATTCCCTCCTTGCGGAGGCCGCGGCGAATCAGGGTCGCCAGCTTCAGATGGTCCTCGACGATCAGAACACGCACAGTTCGCTCCCAGCCTTCAAGGCAGCTTCGAGGGGCAAGATGAAGAGAACATGAAAACCCGCTTCCGTGCGTCAGTCCGGGTTGCTCGCAGCTGCGCGGCTGGCACAGAAACAGCACTGGACACCCCGGCCGGGATGGCTCGGGGTGTCCAGTCGGCCCCCAACCGGGGGCAGGGCCTGCGGCCTTGGGTCAGACGGGTTAGTCGTCTGACGGCGTCGCAAGGACCTTGCCGGTGGTCGCGTCCACCTTGACGTCCTTGCTTCCAACGTCGACGTTGAACACCAGCCGACCCGAGTAGTGCTCGAGATCGACCTCGTTCAGGTTGCCCGACGCTGCCGACTGGGCGGCGTCGATTGCCTGCTGCTCCGTGATCTTGGCCTCGGGCAGCAGCTGCACGCCGTCATCCATCCGCGAGGTCGCCCCCTCGGGGCTGGATGAGTCGTTCGAGCTTGTGCCGGCAACCGTGGCGACGCCGGTCACACCGGCCGCGGCCAGGGCGGCTGCCCCAAGCGCACTCACTACCTTTGCTCGCATCTGCGTTCCTCCGTTCTCGGTTCAGTGCTGTGCACAGCTGGGTTGGTGCACCGCAGCGGCCAAGGCTAGGCAGGGCGGATGAGATGGCGGTGAAGAAAAGTGGAGGGGCGGCGGGCCACCCGGCGCAGCCCGCCGCCCCTCAGTGAGCCGCTAGGGCTCTCTTCAAGCGGCTTGCGTGCCGCTGAAGACCTTGGTCCGCTCTGGTCGCACGTAGACGATCTGGTTCTCGCGCAGCTCCAGCTGCTCAGCTTCCTCGCGGGTGAGCTGTGCCCAGATCTCGCCGCCGTCGGCGAGCGCCAGCTCGACACGGACCTCGAAGCCGAGGCCGACGATTCTCTCGACCATCGCCTCCTCGGTCTCGCCGTTGGGATGCATGAGCACGTCGATGTCATGCGGGCGGACCAGGTGGTCGCCGAGCCGGTTGACCTCGCCGACGAAGCTCATCACGAACTCGTTGGCCGGCTTCTCGTACAGCTCCGATGCCGAGCCCGTCTGCTCGATGCGACCATCGTTCATCACCACCAGCTGCTTGGCGATGTCCATCGCCTCCTCCTGGTCGTGGGTGACGAAGATCGTCGTCACGTGAACCTCGTCGTGGAGGCGTCGCAGCCATTGGCGCAGACCCTTGCGGACCTTGGCGTCCAGCGCCCCGAACGGCTCGTCGAGCAGCAGCACCTTTGGCTCGACCGCGAGCGCCCGGGCTAGGGCCATGCGCGCTGGCCGCCGGAGAGTTGCGACGGATAGCGGTTCGCGAGGCCGTCGAGCTGCACCAGGTTCAGCAGCTCGTGGACCCGCTCGCGCGTTTTCGCCTTCTGCCAGCGGCGGATCTTCAGCCCGAAGGCGACGTTCTCGTACACGGTCATGTGCTTGAAAGCGGCGTAATGCTGGAAGACAAAGCCGACTCCGCGCTTCTGGGCGGGCTTCTCGGTCGCGTTCTCGCCGCTGATCAGCACCGTGCCGGCGTCGGGCTCCTCCAGCCCGGCGATGATCCGCAGCAGCGTCGACTTGCCGCTGCCGCTCGGTCCCAAGATCGCGGTGAGCGAGCCGTCGGGGACTGTCAGCGAAACGTCGTCGAGCGCCTGAAAATCGCCGAAGCGCTTCGATGCTCCTTCGATCACGATGCTCATCGGGCTCCCTCCTTGGGCTTGAATCGATTCATCGCGAACAGCGCGGTCAAGGCCAGAAGAGCCAGCACGAGCGCTGTCGTGTAGGCGGCCGTGAAGTCGAACTTCTCGTAAAACGGGGGAACCAGGAGCGGCAGTGTCTGGGTGCCGCCGAGTATGGATCCCGAGACGATCGTCACCGCCCCGAACTCGCCCAGCACCCGTGCGGTGCTGATCACGACGCCGTAGCCGACCCCCCAGCGAATCGACGGCAGGGTTATGCGCCAGAAGGTCTGCCAGGAGCTGGCCCCGAGCGTCGAGGCGGCCTCCTCCTGCTCAGTTCCGACCTCGCGCAGGACCGGCATCACCTCGCGCACCACGAACGGCAGCGAGACGAATATGCAGGCCAGGACAATGCCCGGGGTCGAGAAGATCACCTGGATTCCGTGCCTGTCGAGCCAGTCGCCGAACCATCCGATCTGGCTGTAGACGAGGAACAGCGAGAGGCCGATCACGATCGGCGAGAGCACGAAGGGCAGGTCGATCACCGCGTTGAGCAGTGCCTTGCCGCGGAACTCCTGGCGCACGAGGATGAGCGCGCCTGCGACACCGAAGATCGTGTTCAGCGGCACCGCGATCGCGACCGTGAGCAGGCTCACGTAGAGCGCGTGGAGGAAGTTGTGGGTGGTGATCGTGTCGATCACCGGGCCGAGGCCGTGCTCAAACGTTCGATAGAAGATCAACCCCACCGGGGCCAGCACCAGGAATCCGAGATAGAGGAGCACGATTCCCCTCAGGGTGAAGCGGCTGGCAGTCCCGCTAGCGATCATGCTTCGACCCCCAGCGCTGGACCATGGTCAGGCAAGTGAGCATCACCAGCGAGGCGGCCAGCAGGACAACCGAGATCGCCGAAGCCCCGGCGTAGTTGCCGTTCTCGACCTGGGTGCGGATGAAGACCGACGCGACCTGCGTGTTGAGGGCGCCGGCGATCAGCACCAGGGAGCCGTACTCGCCGAGCGCCCGGGCGAAGGCGAGCGCCACTCCGGAAAGCAGACCGGGAAGGAGGCTGGGGAAGATGATGCGGCGAAAGATCGTCGGACCGCTGGCGCCGAGCGAGGCGGCGGCCTCCTCGACCTCGCGGTCGAGCTCGAGCAACACCGGCTGCACGGCGCGGACGACGAACGGAAGCGTCACAAAGCAGAGCGCCAGCACGACCGCCGGCTTGGTGAAGGCGAGGTGGATCCCGATCGGGCTGGTGTTGCCGTAGAGCGCAATCAGGACGAGGCTGGCGACGATCGTTGGCAGCGCGAACGGCAGGTCGATCACGGCATTCACCATTGACTTGCCGCGGAAGTCGTCGCGGACCAGCACCCAAGCGATCAGGGTTCCCATGACGGCGTTGATCGCGACCACGATCAGCGAGCAGATGACGGTCAGCTTCAGCGCCGCGACTGCTGGCGGACTCGTGACCTGGTCCCAGAAATTGCCCATGCCCCCGCTGGTCGACTTGGCGACCACGGCGGAAATCGGCAGCAGCACCATCGCGCTCAGATAGAGCGTGACCAAGCCCCGCCCGAGGGCGACATCCGCCCCGGGCAGGCTGATGCCTGCCCGGGGCGGTCGCGCAGTTGCGGTGTGGGCCTCAGCCGGCAGTCGAGACCCCCAGGTCCGCCTCGATCTTCGCGACCTTGCCGTTGGTCTCATCGAAGAAATCGGTGTTGACCTTGTCCCAACCGCCGAACTTGTCGATCGTGAACAGACCCTTCGGGGTCGGGAACTTCTGCGGGTCGACCAGCTTCGGGTTCACTGGGCGGTAGCCGTTGTCAGCCCAGATCCTCTGGCCCGCGTCCGACCAGATGAAGTCAAGGAACTTCTGCGCCGCGGCCGGCGCGTCCTTGCTCACCGCGATCGGGGTCTGGATCAGGATCGTGTCGTCGGGGATGACGTAGTCGACCTTCTCGCCCGCCTGCTGGGCCTTGATCGCCTCGTTCTCGTAGGAGAGCAGGACATCGCCCTGGCCCTGGGTGAAGGCGGTCAGCGCGTCACTGCCGCTGCCCGGCTGGGCCTTTGCCTTGGAGAGCACCGTTTTCACCGCGTCCAGCGCCTGCGTCGGCGACTTGCCCTCGGCCAGCTGGGAGCCGTAGATCGCCATGATGTTCCAGCGCGCGGAGCCCGATGAGAACGGGTTGGGCGTCACGACGCTGACGTCCTTGTTGATCACGTCGTCGAAGGAGTGAATCCCCTTCGGGTTGCCCTTGCGGACGACCAGCACCACCACCGAGTCCTCGGCGATGCCCTTGTACTTGTTCTTGTCCCAGTTGGCGTCGACGATTCCGGCGTCGACCAGCCGGGTCAGGTCGCCCGCCTGGGAGAAGTGCACCAGAGAGGCGGACTGACCGGCCTCCACTGCGCGACTCTGATCGCCTGAGGCGCCGAACGAGTCGCTGAAGCTGACTCCCTTGCCGGCCGGCGTCTTCTGGAACGTCGGCTGGAGACCGTCCGTGTAAACAGTCTCCGGGGTGGAGTAGCCGACGACGTCGACCTTGCCGCCACTACCGCCTCCGCCGCCGTTGTCGTTGCTGCTCCCGCAGCCGACAGCCGCCAGCAGAGCGGTGAGCAGAAATATGGCCGCGCCTATCGCGGAGACATAGTGTCGACGGCCAGGTGATATCGCCTTGCGCATGTTGGAGGGGGTTTCTCTCTTTCCTGATTGAGTTAGTCCAGAATAGCGAAGCGCGGCAGGGTAGCAGACCTTTTTGACCGATTTCGTTGGGTTCGCAATGCTCGCCTGACCCCGCCGCCGCGGTGATACGGTCCGCGCACCGGGGCTGGACGACAACTCGCCCCAACGCAGGACACTCGGATGAGAGGTATTTCGAAGCCCTTGATCGCGCTGCTGGTGTGCAGCGGCTGTCTTGGCGCGGTCTGGACGAGCACTGCGTCGGCCGCCAAGCCGGGACCGGCGATTGACCTCTCCAACGCCGATCACTGCGACTTCATCGGCCAGCAGCAGGGCTCGCTGTGCTTGTTGCCCTTCCCCGATAACTACTACACGGTTCCCGATCACAGCACCGCGACCGGCCGACGGATAAACCTCAAGACGGAGGCGACGCAGCCCAACACAGCCGGCCAGCGGCTCGACACCGCGCCCTACAACCTCAACGACGGTTTCAGCCCCGGCCAGACGATCGTCGTCAAGGTCCCCGGGCTGAACAACGTCGCGGCGATGCAGAAGACCGGCGCGGTGCCGATCAACCACATCGGCCGCTACGCGGACAAGAAGCAGCCGATCGTGGTGATCGACGCCACAACCCGACACCGCTGGCCGATCTGGTCGGAGATCGACTCAAATGCAACCGATCCGGACCGCGTCGCCCTGCTGATCCACCCGGCCATCAACTTCGCCGCCAAGCATCGCTACATCGTGGCCCTGCGCAACCTGCGCACCGCGGGCGGCAAGCTGATCCCCGCGCCAGTCGGCTTCCGCTACTACCGCGACCAGCTCCCCTCGAGCTCGCCGGTGATCAACCGCCGGCGTGATCACTTCGGGCGCATCTTCAGGACTCTGCGCAGGGCCCACATCAAGCGCCACAACCTCTACCTGGCGTGGGATTTCACCGTCGCCAGCGACCAGAACCTCGCCGCACGGATGCTTCACATCCGCAACGACGCCTTCGACCAGCTCGGCGACCACGACCTCGGCGACGGAGTCGTCCAGGGACACGCCCCGCCGTTCGTAGTCACCAGCGTGCAGAACTTCACCGCTGCGCAGAACGCCAGCACCGCCCGTGAGGTGAAGGGGACCTTCATCGTGCCCTGCTATCTGAGCCCGAGCTGCGCTCCGGGCGGCAGCTTCCACCTCGGCTCCAATGGGCTGCCGACCCGCAACGGCATCTGGACGGCCAACTTCGACTGCGTGATCCCGCGGGCCGCGATCGATCCGGGCGCCCACCCGAGTCGCCCATCGCTCTACGGGCACGGATTGCTTGGCGACGCCTCGGAGGTCGAGTCCGACGCGCAGGAGACTCTGGGGCAGTTCGGCGACATCACGTTCTGCGCCACCGACGAGATCGGGTTCTCGGAGTCCGACATCCCGATCGCGGTAACCGCGCTTCAGAACCTCTCCAACTTCCCCAAGCTCGTCGACCGCACCCAGCAGGGCCTGCTTGACGAGCTCTACCTGGGCCGGCTGATGGACAACGCCTCCGGCTTCCTGAGCAACGGCGCCTTCCACGTCAACGGGACCATCGCCTCGCCTGGAGTGATCGACCCGAGCCACCTCTACTACAACGGCAACAGCCAGGGGGGGATCCTGGGTGGCGCGCTGACCGGAGTGTCCCCGGACTTCACCCACGCCTCGCTGGGCGTGCCGGGCATGAACTACTCGCTCCTGCTTCAGCGCTCCCGCGACTTCGACACCTATGCGGCGATCCTGAACCCGAACTATCCCGACAAGCTGACCCAGGCGCTGGGCCTGTCGGTGATTCAGATGCTTTGGGATCGCGGTGAGGCCGACGGCTACGCGCACCGGATGACAACCGACCCGCTGCCCGATACGCCCTCACACAAGGTGCTGCTGGATGTCGGCTTCGGCGACCAGCAGGTCACCACCTGGGCGGCCGACACCGAGGCGAGGACGATCGGCGCCGCCGCCCATGCGCCGGTGCTCGATCCCGGGCGCTGGCCCGGAGTCGACCAGCTCTGGGGCATTCCGCGGATCAGCAGCTATCCGTTCGGGGGCTCGGCGATTTTCTACTGGGACATCGGGCCGATCCGGCCGGACCCGGCGAACCCGTCGAACCAGATTGGAGTTGGCCCCCCGCCGCTTACCAACACGCCGAATCGATCGGGTCAGGACCCGCACGAGGCGCCACGTCGGGCGCTGGCCGAGCAGCAGTTGGTCTCCGGGTTCCTGCAGCCAAACGGGGTGATCACCGACACCTGCGGTGGCAGGCCCTGCTACGCGGGATCGTGGACGGGCCCGTAGCGTGGTGACCGTCGAGGCGGTCCGCACTCCCGAGGAGCGCTTCGAGGGGCTCCCCGGCTTCCCGTTCGAGCCCCACTACCGGGAGGTCGACGGGTTGCGCCTCGCGCACGTCGACGAGGGCGATGGGCAGCCGGTCGTCTTCTTTCACGGCGAGCCGACCTGGTCGTACCTGTGGCGCAAGGTGATCCCCCCGGTGCGCGACGCCGGGTACCGCTGCGTCGCCCCGGACCTCGCCGGCTTCGGGCGCTCCGACAAGCCCACCGACATCGATTGGTACTCCTACGACCGCCACGTCGAGATGACCGCCGGGCTGCTCACCGAGCTCGACCTTCGCGACGCGACGGCGGTCGTCCACGACTGGGGCGGCCCGATCGGTTTGCGGCTCGCGGTCGAGCACCCGGATCGGATCTCGCGCCTCGTGATCATGGACACCGGGCTGTTCACCGGCCACCAGAAGATGACCGACGCCTGGATTGCCTTCCGCGACTTCGTGCAGCGCACCGAGGACCTCCCCGTCGGGATGCTGGTCCGTCGCGCCTGCCTCGAGGACCCGGGCGACGAGGTCGCTGCCGCCTACGAGGCGCCGTTTCCCGATCCGGCGTCGAAGGCCGGGACACGCGCCTTCCCGCTCATGCTTCCCACCGAGCCCGACGCTCCCGGGGCTGAGGCCGGACAGCGGGTGCTCGAAGCGCTACGCGAGGACGACCGACCGACGCTGACCCTCTGGGCCGATTCGGACCCGATCATCCCGCCACACGTGGGCGAGCGCTTCTGCGATTCGATTGGGCGGCCCAAGCCGCAGCTGATCGAGGGCGCCTCGCACTTTCTCCAGGAGGACGCCGGCGAGCGGATTGGCGGCCTGATCGCCGACTGGCTCTAGACGTTTGCTGCGGCCCGCTTGCCCGCCGCCACCGTGCGGCGCATCGCCGCATCCAACTCGGCGCGCGACCGCCCGTGCAGCAGCTCGCGACGCTCCGGCGGGCCCTCGTCGCCGATCCAGGTGACGGTGCCGGGCCAGAACAGGCTGCGCTCCGGGGTCGGGCCGCAAAGCCCCGGCGAGTAGGTCCAGCTCCCGGTGCTGTGCAGGCGCCCGCCTTTGCCGAGCTTCCATTCGGATAGGTCGTCCCGATCCAAGGGACCCGGGCGGTGCGTGTGACCGAACACGACGTAGTCGTCTTGGACGCCGAGGCGCCCGAGAACCTCGCGCATCGCCGACAGGCCGGCGCGTGAGATTCCGGGGGGCGAGATGTCGGTGTCGAATCGCCGTTTCAGCGCCCGGCTGAGACCACGGGCGGCGGCCGGGAACGCGACAGAACCGAGGAAGCGATTCCTCAAGCCCCCGGAGCGATCCCCGTTCAGGCGCCGCCAGACCGCGGTCGTCGGTCGCGCCCGGCCGCCGATTCGCTGCGGCCCCCGGGCCTGCGCAAAGCCCCAGCTGAAGCCGTAGATCGGCCCGATTGCGCGCTCGTAGTCGTCCGGAATCGCCGGATCGGGGATCGCCCCGACCACGCGCATCGTCGCGGCGGCGCTCAGGCACTCGATCGTCGGTATCGCCATGTGGCAGTCCAGGTAGTGCCCGTGCGTGGCCCAGACGTCTTCGCGCAGGCGCAGGCCGGGGTAGGCGAGGCTGAGTCGCGCGGGGCGAACCCGCTCAGCGATGCCCGCGGCGAGCTCCGAGGTCGGCTCGAATCGATGCTCGAGGCCAAGCCGGCTCGGATGCCCGAGTGAATGGCGCTCGAGCAGCTGCTCGGCGAGTCGGTGGTCGTGGTTGCCTGGGACCAGCACCACCTCGCCGCCGCCCAACGCCGCCCCGAGCAGCTCGAGGAACGGTGACGCCAGCTCGAGGATCTCCCCGACGGGGCGATCGCGAAGCTCGAGCACGTCGCCGAGCAGCACCACACGGTCGGCGCCCGCCAGCTCGTCGAGGAGCGTTACGCAGAGCTCGGGGTCGCGAGCAAGGTCGGCGCACACGATCGTGCCCAGGTGCAGGTCGGAGATCACCGCCGTTCGCATTGCCTAACTCTGACCGAAGGTCAGGACGGGCGCTGCTGACCGAAGGTCAGGATGGGAGCGGCCCAGGCGGGCGTTGAGATGGCGTTAAGGGAGTGGGCGCGACGTGCAAACGTCTGTACAGGCGTCGATATTGAGTTTGTGCAGGCGCTCTGCTGGGATACGATCGTGGGGCAGGAAAGACGTCGTCGGGCGGGAGGACTCGGCGACTCCTGGTGAAGGACGGATCGACGCCGGCGAATTCGCGAAACCAGCCAGCCGACCCAAGCGAGGGAGAGCCCGGAAACGGCGCTCCGGTCGGCGACGGCAACCGCAGCCGCGACCGCGGCTCGGTCGCCTCGCGCGTGCTTGCCGTGGGGGCGCTGGTCGCCGTCGTGCTCCTGGTCACGATGCTGCTGCTCGGCGGCGGAGGGGCGCACAAGTACAAGCTGCTGTTCCAGACCGGCGGTCAGCTGGTGAAGGGAAACGAGGTGCTGATCGGGGGCACGCCGGTCGGCTCGATCGACGACATAAAGCTGACCGACAACAACCAGGCGGAGGTGTCGATCACCCTCGACCAGGCGCTGCACGAGGGGACCACGGCGGTGATCCGTGCCACCTCGCTGTCTGGCGTCGCCAACCACTACGTCTCTCTGACACCGGGGCCCAACAACGCCCCGGAACTGGCCAAGGACGCGACGTTGACCGGCGCCGACACGACGACGCCGGTCGACCTCGACCAGCTCTTCGACACTTTCAACGGACCGGCTCGCAAATCGCTGCGCCTGTTGATCCAGGGTTTCGATCAGACCTACGTCGGCAAGGGGCCGCAGGCGAACAAGACCTACAAGTACTTCGCGCCCTCCCTGAGCGCCACCGACCGCGTGCTGCAGGAGCTGAACCGAGACCAGGGGGTGTTGACGAACTTCATCGTCAACTCCTCGCGCGTGTTCACCGCGGTCAGCGAGCGAAGCAATGACCTCTCCGGGCTGATCTCCAACTCCAACCAGGCGCTGGGCGCGATCGCGAGCCAGAACCGCGCCTTCGACCGCAGCCTGGCGGTGCTGCCCTCGACCCTGCGGCAGGGCAACACGACCTTCGTCAACCTGCGCGCCGCCCTCGACGACCTCGATCCGCTGGTCAACACGTCGAAGGTCGCGACCCGCAACCTCGACCCGTTCCTGCGCAAGGTCCAGCCGGTCCTGCATCGGGCAGTTCCGGTGTTCACCGACCTGCGCAAGGTCGTCAACCTCCCCGGCGCCAACAACGATCTCGCGGACTCGGTCAAGGCGCTGCCGAAGCTGGAGCCCAGGGCGCGCACCGCCTTCCCGGCCGCGGTCAACGCGAGCAACGCCTCGCTTCCGTTCATCCGCTTCGCCCGCCCATACTCGCCCGACCTGTTCGGTGCCTTGACCGCGCTCGGCCAGGTGACGGCGTTCTACGACGCCAACGGCCACTTCGCTCGGGTGCAGCCGGCGAACGCAAACCTGTTCGAGGTTAATCCTGTCACCCGCAACCTCGACCCGATACCGCCCGACCAGCAGTTCAACGGCCTGAATTTCTCGATCTACAAGCGCTGTCCCGGCGGCTCGACGCAGCCGATCCCCGGATCGAATCCCTTCACCGACAACGGCAACCTCGGACCCGGTGACTGCAACACCGCCAACGTGCCACCCGGCCCATGAGGAGGCTGCTGGCGACACTCGTGATCGTCGTGGCCTGCACCGGCCTGGTGCTCGCGGGCACCGCCGGCTCCAGCGGCGGCGGCACCTACAACGTTCGCGGCATCTTCGACAACGGCGGCTTCATCGTCCCTGGCGAGGATGTGCGGGTGGCGGGCGCGAACGTCGGTACGGTGGGCTCGGTCGACGTCACCAGCAAGGACGAGACGGCGAGCCTCCAGGGCGGCCCGCATCCGATCCCCGGCAAGGCGGTGGTGGTGATGAAGATCACCGACCCCGGCTTCCAGGACTTCCGCCGCGACGCCTCCTGCCTGATCAGGCCGCAATCGCTGATCGGCGAGAAGTACATCGACTGCCAGGTGACCCAGCCGCGGGCGCCCGGCTCAAAGCCGCCGCCCTCGCTCACCCAGGTCCCGGATGGGCAGCCGGGCTCCGGTGAGTACCTGCTGCCGATCGAGAACAACGGCAAGGCCGCCGACCTCGACCTGATCAACGACATCCAGCGTCTGCCGTTCGCTGAACGCTTCCGGCTCATCATCAACGACCTCGGCGCCAGCCTGGCGGCGCGCGGCCCCGACCTCGCCGAGGTGGTGCGCCGCGCCGACCCGGCGCTGCGCCAGCTCGACCGCGTGCTGGCGACCCTCGCCGCCCAGAACCACGCGCTCGCCAAGCTGACCGGCGACTCCGACGCGATCCTCGCACCGCTCGCCCGCGAGCGCGCCCACGTCGCCGGCTTCATCGACACAGCCGGCCAGACCGCGGCCGCCTCAGCCGAGCGCCGGGCAGACATCGAGCGCGGCCTTCAGAAGCTGCCTCGGACCCTCGTCGAGCTGCGTCAGACGATGCGCGACCTCGGTGGCTTCAGCCGTCAGGCGACCCCCGTGTTCTCCAACTTCGGCAAGGCCGCCCCGTCGCTGACCGTCGCCTCGAAGCAACTGGCGCCGTTCGCCACGGCGACCAACATCTCGCTGCGCAGCCTCGGCAACGCCGCGGTGCAGGCAGGACCGCTGCTGGTCCAGGCCGACCCGACGATCCAGAACCTGACCAACCTCGCGAAGGCCGGCGCAAGCCCGCTGACCAACCTCGGAAAGCTGCTGAAGAGCCTGCGCAAGACGAAGGGCTTCGAGCACTTGATGAGCTTCCTCTACAACAACGTCGGCTGGTCCAACGGTTACGACCAGTTCGGCCATCTGCTGCGCGAGAACCTGCTCGCGACCAACTGCATTGACTACGAGACGTCGGCTGCCATCGGGCAGGGGGCGGGTTGTCAGGCCAACTGGAAGCACGCCACCGCCAGCGCCAGCGTCGCGCGCACGCCGAACCTGGGCCGCCTCGGAAGGCTGCTCGCTCTCACCGAGCGGTCCAATCGCACGCAGAGCCGCGGGGCCGGGCGGACCAAGCCGCTGAATGAGCCCACCCGGACCGGGCCGCGACCCGTCGGCGCCGGGAAGGGCGCCAACGGCCCGGGCGCTGGGGGCAGCGCACGGGACGTCCTCAAATACCTGCTGGGGCAATGAGGGGACGGCGTATGCAAAGGCTGGCTGCGGACCCGACGCTCGTCGGGGCGCTCACCGTGCTGATCGTGATCGTCGCCGTGTTCCTCGCCTACAACGCCAACAACGGGCTGCCCTTCGTGCCCACCTACCGGATCTCGGTCCAGGTCCCCGACGCCGACTCGCTGGTGAAGGGAAACGACGTGCGGGTCGGCGGCATCCGGGTGGGGACGGTCGAGACGGTGCAGCCCCTACAACACAGCGACGGGACGGCGACCGCCCAGCTCAACCTGAAGCTGGACAAGAGCGTCGACCCGCTGCCCGCCGACACCACCGTCGCGGTGCGCACGAAGTCCGCCCTGGGCCTCAAGTACCTGGAGATCACGCCGGGGAACTCGCAAAAGGGGCTTCCCGAGGCCAGCACGCTGTCGCTTGCCGCGGCGCGCCCGGAGACGGTCGACATCGACCGGGTGCTGAACATGTTCGACGCGCAAACCCGGAAGGCGATCCAGCGCAACGAGCTGGAGTTCGGATCGGCGATTGCGGGGCGGGGGCCGGACATCAACGCCACGATCGGGATATTGCCGTCCGTGCTCCAGCACCTCGACCCGGTGGCGCGAAACCTGGCCTCGCCGGCAACCGGGCTGGGTCGCTTCTTCAACGCCCTGGAGGCGACCGCGTCGGAGGTCGCGCCGGTGGCCGAGACGCAGGCGCACATGTTCGTCTCCCTCGACACGACCTTCACGGCGCTGTCCAGGGTGGCGCGACCGTTCATCCAGCAGTTCATCTCCAAGGGCCCGCCGACCGAGGACACGACGATCCGGACGCTGCCCCACATCCGGCCGTTCCTGCGCGACAGCCAGGCGCTGTTCGCCGACTTCCAGCCCAGCTCGAAGCTGCTGGTCAGCGCAGCTCCGCAGCTGGCGGCGGCGACCCGCTCCGGGCCGCCGGTGCTGCGCAAGACGCCGATACTGAACGCCGAGCTGGCGCCGACCGCCCAGGCCGTGGTCGACTTCGGCAACACCCCGGGCGTCACCCCTGGCCTCCAGCTTCTCACCCAGACCAACTCCTTCCTCGACCCGACCCTGGCCTTCATCACGCCGGCGCAGACGGTCTGCAACTACCTCACTTTGCTGCTGCGAAATGGCAGCTCTATCGTCAGCCTCGGGGACGGGACCGGGACCTATCAGCGCTTCGCTTTGCTGGCCCCGCCGAGCAGCGGCCCCCCCAACTTCATCCCGAGCGTCCCCAACAACATCGGCTCGCCGGCCGGCTCGCCCGCCAACGGGCCCGACCTGGCCAACCACCTGCACTACAACCCCTACCCGAACACCGCCGCGCCGGGCCAGCCGAAGGAGTGCGAGGCCGGAAACGAGACCTACAACGCGGCGGCGACGGTGATCGGCAACGTGCCAGGTAACCAGGGCACGGAGACCGAGGGCCAGCCGAAGAAGAAGAAGAAGAGCGGGGGTGGCGGCTGATGGCCCGGAAGCGCAGCCAGCTCGGCAGGTACAACGAGCAGTTCTTCCGCAGCCTCGGCGGCCCGGGTCCGACCGCGGTCGGAATCTTCGTCGTCCTGCTGGTCGTCTTCGGCTTCTACATGGCCTTCGCCAAGCAGCTCCCGTTCACCGGCGCCGGCTTCGAGCTCAACGCGACGTTCCAGAACGCCGCCAACATCCGCACCCGCTCGCCGGTGCGGATCGCGGGGGTGAACGTCGGAGAGGTGAAGTCGGTGAGTTCGGAGGGCGACAACTCCCGGGTCACCTTCACGGTCAACGGCTCGGGCCAGCCGATCCACACCGACGCCTTCGTGAAGATCCGCCCCCGCATCTTCCTGGAGGGGAACTTCTTCCTCGACGTCGACCCTGGCAGCCCGAGCAAGCCGGAGCTGCCAAGCAACGGCTCGATCCCGGTCAGCCATACCGCCACCGCGGTGCAGCTCGACGAGGTTCTGACGGCGCTGCAGTCGCCGCAGCGCCAAAACCTCAGGGCCCTGCTGGAGGGATTCGGCACGGCGCTCGGGGCCCGGCCGACCGCCGCCCAGGATCTGACCCAAGACCCCGACGTGCAGGGCCTGACCGGCGGCGAGGCGCTCAACAAGACTTTCGACTACGGCGCCGCGGCGGGCAAGAACACCGCGATCGTCAACGAGGCGTTCCTCGGCACGGGGCCACACGACCTCTCCGGCCTGCTGCGCGGAACCAGCCGCTTCATGGGCGCCCTGGCCTCGCGCGAGCAGCAGCTCAAGGACCTGATCACCAACTTCAACACGACCACCGGGGCGCTGGCGTCGGAGTCGGACAACCTCGCCTCCACGGTGCGCCTGCTGGCGCCTACGCTGACCACCGCGCGCTCCTCGCTGCTCCACCTCAACGACTCGCTGCCGTTCCTGCGCTCCTTCGCGATCGAGCTGCGACCCGGAATTGCCGAGCTGCCGGCGACCTTCCGGGCCGCCGATCCGTGGTTGGACCAGACCAAGCCGCTGCTCTCGAAGCGCGAGCTGGGCGGCATCGCGCACCTGCTGCGCAAGGGCACGCCCGGTCTCGCCGGAGCGACCGGGGCCGGTCTCAGCGCCCTGCCCAGCCTGACCAAGACCAGCAACTGCGTCGCCAACGTCCTCATCCCCACCGGCGACCAGGTGATCAACGACTCCTTCAGCAGCGGCGAGCCCAACTACCGGGAGGCCTTCTACGGGTTCGTCGACCTGGCCGGTGAGAGCCAGAACTTCGACGCCAACGGCCCCTACGTCCGCTTCCAGTCGGGAGGCGGTCCGGTCAAGGTGCGGTTCAACAACCCGGGCGGGGGACTCAACGCCACCAATCTCACCGGCTTCACGATCAAGCCGCTGCTGGGAACCCAGCCAGCTCTCGGGCCCAAGCCCGCGATCAATCACAAGGTCGCCTGCGACACGCAGTCGGTTCCCAACCTCAACGGCCCGGCCGGCCAGCCCGGTCCTCCGAGCCCGGCGGTGTCGCCATGAGCCGAGCGCTGCGCGGACGCACTCGGGACCTAGTGGCGGTGATCGTGCTGGCGTTCGCCGGCCTGGCCGCGACGCTGGTGATCGTCGGCCAGCAGAAGGCTTCGTTGCCGAGCTGGGTGCCGTTCCTCGGACAGAGCTTCTTCGAGCTGAAGGCCGAGTTCCTGCCCGCACAGGCGGTGACCCCAGGGCAGGGCCAGGGGATCGACATCTCCGGCATCCAGGTGGGCAAGGTCGGCAATGTCGATCTCGAGGACGGCCACGCCGTGGTGCGGATGGACATCGAGCCCAAGTACGCGCCGCTGATCCACCCCGACGCCTCGCTGCTGCTGCGCCCGAAGACCGGTCTCGCCGACATGGTGATCGAGATGGACCCGGGCAGGTCCGGCCCCGAGATCAAGGAGGGCTCGACGGTCCCGCTGGCCAGCACCAAGCCGCAGGTCAACGCGGACGAGATCCTCGCCACGCTGGACTCCGACACCCGGAATTACCTCACCCTGCTGCTCAACGGCGGGGCGGAGGGACTCGGCGGCAGGCAGAAGGGGCTACAGCTCTCCGCCGCGCTGCGCAGGCTGGAGCCGACGACCCGCGACATCGCCCGCATCAACACCGCCGTGGCGACGCGGCGCCACAACCTCGCCCGCGTGATCCACAACTTCGGCCTGCTCGCCCAGGAGTTGGGCCTCCATGACCAGCAGCTGTCCCAGTTCGTCGACTCCTCCAACGCCGTGTTCAGCTCCTTCGCCAACCAGCAGGCAGCGATCCGCGCCTCGCTGCAGGAGCTCCCGTCGACCCTTCAGGCGACTCGAAACGGCCTCGGCAGCGCGGACAAGCTTTCGATCCAGCTGCGGCGCTCGCTTCCGGCGCTGATTCCCTCGGCGGCGGCGCTGAAGGGCGGCCTCGAGGCTTCACAGCGCCTGTTCCGCGATACGACGCCGCCGATCCGCGACCAGATCCGGCCCTTTACGCGCCAGATCCAGACCCCGGTCAGGCACCTTGTACAGGGCGCGGACCCCCTCAACAAGTCGGTCACCGGGCTGAAGACCGGGCTCTCCAACCTCAACTACGGGCTCAACGAGCTGGCCTACAACCCCAACCCCAGCGTCGGCAACAGCCTCTTCTACCTCGGCTGGCTCAACCACGACCTCAACTCCGTCTATCTGAACCAGGACGCCTACGGGCCGCTGCGGCGAGGAATCATCATGGCCAGCTGCCAGACCGCAGGGATCGCCAATACGATCTCATCAACCCACCCGTTCGACCTCACCCTTGCGCAGCTCACCCGCCTCCCGACCCAGGCCGAGGCCTGCAACTGATGCAGAAGCGCGCGCCGACAATCTGGCAGATGGGCACGATCGTCGGCTTCGCGCTGTCCTGCTTCGGGATCCTGCTCTTCCTCTGGATCACGTTTGGTGGCCCGACTCCGCTGAAGGCAAAGGGCTACATCGTGAAGATCCCGTTCACCGAGGCGGCCACGCTCGCGAACCAGTCCGACGTGCGGATCTCCGGCGTCTCGGTCGGCAAGGTGCAGAAGATCCAGCTGTCTCCGGACGCCAAGCACGCGCTGGCGACGCTGGAGCTGATCGACAACTACGCGCCGATCCCCGTCAACACGCGGGCGATCCTGCGCCAGAAGACGCTGCTGGGGGAGACCTACGTCGAGCTCACGCCGGGTGGGCCGAACGGGCCGAAGCTGCCCGATGGTGGGACGCTGCCCAACGGACAGGTGTCGCAGGCGGTCCAGCTCGATGAGATATTCCGCGCCTTCAATCCGAAGACCCGGCTCGCCTTCGAAGGGTGGATGCAGAACGCCGCGATCGCGCTGCGGGGACAGGGCAAGGCCCTCTCGGACGCGTTCGGTGAGCTGGAGCCGACCTTTACCGACGCCGACCGGTTGCTGCGCGTGCTCGACACCCAGAACGTCGCCGTGGGGCAGCTGATCCGAAACGGCGGCACCGTTTTCCAGGCGCTGAGCGAGCGCCAGGGTCAGCTCGCCGGGCTGATCCGGAACTCCGATCGGGTCTTCACGACCACGGCGCGGCGCAACCGCGAGCTTCAGAACGCCTTCATAGCCTTCCCGACCTTCCTCGACCAGTCGCGGGCGACCCTGACCCGGCTGCAACGCTTCGCCGCCAACACCGATCCGCTGGTCCGTCAGCTGCGCCCATCGGCGCGAGACCTGACGCCGGTCGTTCGCGATCTGGGCAAGTTCTCGAAGCAGCTGAACGGATTCTTCATCGGGCTGCGCCCGGTGGTGGCCGGCGCCCGCAAGGCGTTCCCCGCCCTGCGCAGACTGCTTGTCGCCGACTTCCCGCCGCTGCTCAACGGACTGCCGCCGTTCCTTAAGGAGTTCAACCCGCTGCTGCAGGTGGCGTCGATGTACAAGCACGAGCTGACCGCGTTCCTGGGCAACGCCAGCTCGGCGGTCAACCCGGTCGGCGCCGGCATCGAGAGCAACACCAAGCCGGTGAAGTACCTGCGCGTCATCTCGCCGCTCTCTCCCGACGTGCTGGCGGCGTTCAACAACCGGCTCTCCAACGACCGAACCAATCCCTACTCACAACCTCTCGGCTACAACGGGGTGGCCAGCGGCGGCATGCAGTCCTTCGAGACCGCCCAGTGCGCCGGCGGGCCCCTGCACACGGTGCAGCTCGACCCCAACACGCCGAACCTGCCGGCATTCAACGCCAGGACCGGTGGAGACGTCGCGCAGGCGACCGATTACTTCAACCGGCTCAAGAAGTACGCCTTCGACGACAACCTGAGCTCCGCAGGGATCCCCAACGTCGGCTGCGTGAAGCAGGCTCCGTTCAATCCGCTCGGACAGGGCGGGGCGGCAACCGACTACCTGCACGTCTTCCAGCAGCCGTAGCGCCCGCACGCAATCGGCTGAGCTGGCCCGAATCCCCTGCACTGAGGCTAGGCTTGCGTCAGATGCCTGACGAAACAATGAGTGTGGGCTCTGCCGACCGTAGCGCCGCAGGCGATGAGCGGGGCGCAGCGGCGGGGCGCGGCAACCCCGTCGCGGGGGTCGCGGAAATCGTCGCCCGGATCCCCCTGGCGGAGGCGGGTCGGGAGATGGTGGATGCGTTTCGGTCCGAGATACTCGCGTTCGAGCGGCTTTCCGGCACCTCACAGGGCGACATCGTCGAGGGCGTCGAGCGAACTGCGGCGCTGGCAGCGGTGGGTTGAGACCGGTGTGGTCCCGCCGGACAGCGACTTCGACCCGCTGCGCGAATGGGCCCGCGCACGGGCAACCGAGGGGGTTCGGCTCGAGGACCTCCTGCGGGCGTTCGGAGTCGGCCGCCAGGTGGCGTGGGAGCTGTTCCGCCGGCATGCGCGCAGCGACGAGAACGATGCGCTGCTCGACGCCGCGGGTTTGCTGATGCGCTACGTGGATCGCGTCTCCGCGGTGGTGACCGACACCTACCTCGCCGAGCGCGACGCGCTGGTGTCCGAGGACGAGCGGCGGACGCGAAACCTTCTCGATCGCCTCAGCAGCGGCGCGCCCCTCGACGTCCATGAGCTCGAGCTCGCCGAGCGACTCGAAGTCCCGGTCGAACCCGCCTACGCACCCTTCGCCGTCGTGATGCCGGGCCTGCCCCCGCGTCGGCATGCCGCGCTGGCCGCCCGCCTGCGACGGCGGGGTTGGAAGCTGACCGTCACCGAGGGCGGCCGGGTCGTGGGCCTGGCGTCGAAGCCACTCGAGCTGGCAGACCTCGAGGAAGGGTCTGACGTCCTGCTTGCGACCGCGGAGCCGACCCTGCGCGGCGAGCTCGCGAACGCACGCGACGACCTGGTGCTGCTAGCGGAGCACGGACGCCAGGCCGACCTGCGCGGTCGACTCAGGGCCGAGGACCATCTGCTCGAGATCCTCATGGGTCGCTTGCCGGGGCCGGCCGCCGGGCTGCGCGGCAGGGTTCTCGCGCCGCTTGCCGTTCCCGATCATGAAGAGCTACTGCGCACCCTTCGCGCCTTCGTCTCCCATCACTACGACCGTGCTGCGACCAGCGAGGCGCTGCACGTCCACCGCAACACGCTCGCCTATCGCCTGCGTCGGATCGAGGAGATCACCGGGCTGGACCTGGGGAGCGCCCGGGACCTGGCCTGCGTGTACCTCGCGATCGGGATCGACGTCGACGCACCGGCTGGGCACTAGAGCCGTTTGTGCACATGCACAAGCGACCCGGGCCAAATTCGTCAGACCGTCATTGAAACAACCCCCAGGCGGGCATAGCGTCCCGCGCACTGCGGAGCCGGTCTCGCGGCTCGCCGGTCCACGGCACTCACGGAGGAGGAAGCATGCGTTCCAAGAGCAGGAAGCTTGCGTTGACGATGGCCCTTGGCCTGGCGATTGCCGGGTTTGCCCCCTCCACCGCGGCGTCGCACGGACTGCACTCCTGCCCGTGGTCGATCCACTGCGTGCGCTTCTCGTGGATCCAAGGGTTCAACGACCCCGCCACTCCCGACAACCTCGACCGGGTCGGTGTGCTCAAGATCGGATCGCCCTTCGCGAGGAACATCCTCGTCCTCAGCCCCGGGACCTCGGCCGGCTCCGGCTACTTCAAGCCGCTCGCGGACGACATCGTCAACCGGACCCACGGTCGCTGGCAGGTCTGGTCGGTTGAGCGCCGGGAGAACCAGCTCGAGGACCATTCGGTCCTCAATAAGTTCAAACAGGGCCAGGCGAATTCGCAGCAGCTCTTCGACTACTACCTCGGCTGGCTTAACAACCCGAGCATCACAAACCACTTCCAGCTGATTCCCGACGCCTCGGTGGCGTTCGGGCGTGGGTGGGGCATGAACGTCGAGATCGAGGACCTGCACCGCGTCGTCGAGGCCGCCCACAGGTTCGGCCGCACGGTCGCCCTGGGAGGCCATTCGCTCGGCGGGTCGATCACAACGGCCTACGCGACCTGGGACTTCAACGGGAAGGCCGGGGCGAAGGACCTCTCGGGACTGGTCTACATCGACGGAGGCAGCAACCCGGTACCGGTCACGCCGCAGCAGGCGACCCAGTCGCTGCAGACTCTGCAGACGAGCACGCCGTGGCTGGCATTCGGAGGCATTCCCTCTCCGTTCCTGGGTCTCTTCTCGGCAGCCGGTTCCTGCGGGACCGTGTACGACCCCAACGGTCCCTCGCTCGGCTACAGCTTCCCGTTGCTGCCGGCCAACCTCAAGCCGCCTCTGCCGGCGGGAGTGGTGCCTACCAACGAGGCGCAGTTCGGCTATGCGGTCAGTGTCCCGAGCTCGCCTTCCAATCTGATCGCTGCGCAGGTACATGCTGGTCACATCGCCGACAGCGGCAACCCACGTGGCTGGGTTAGGGCCGGCGCGATCACACCGATCCAGCGCTATGCCGCCATGCTCTGCGGAAAGGGGCTGACCGGCCTCGACGGCAATGCCTGGTATCACCCGATGCGCCTGACGATCGACTCCGGCGCGGTCGCGGACGGGAACGCGAACCCGGCGCAGAGCGTCCTCAACGTCAAGGCGATACATGGCGACGACCTCGGCAAGCACACGCCGATCTACGCCTTCGGGGCGGCGCTCGGCGGCGAGGGGGTGCTGGCCACGGCCCGCATCCTCGCGCAGCAGTCCGGGATTCCGGACAGCAAGCTGACGCTGATCAACCGCCAGAGCACCTATTCGCACAACGACCCCAGCGCCGCGAGTCCCAACAACGAGTTCCTCGACAACCTGATCCCCTTCCTCGGGAAGGTCGGGAAGCCCCACTTCCTGCATTTCCCCCACTGACCTCGTAGGGAGAAGACTCAGCGGCGGCACCCGCCTTGCGGGAGCAGGGCCGCACGCAGCGAGCTTGTGCGGATGCACAAGCAGCGTCCGCGAATGCGCTGGCTCGCCCATACTGCACGTGAGATGAGGCGATATGGCGCTCAGGAACGATGAACGACGGTCGTCGCTCCAACACCGATCAGCACGTTCGGGTCGCGATCATCGGCGCCGGCTTTTCGGGACTGGGGATGGCGATCCGCCTCAAGCAGGAGGGAATCGAGGACTTCGTGGTGCTCGAGAGCGCCAACGAAGTGGGCGGCACATGGCGCGACAACACCTACCCGGGTTGCCAGTGCGACATCCCGTCGTATCTGTACTCCTTCTCGTTCGCGCCGAATCCGAACTGGACGCGCTCCTATCCCCTACAGGCCGAGATTCGCGAGTACCTGCGGCGATGCGCAGAGCAGTTGGGCGTCGTGCCCCACATCCGTTTCGGCCACGAGGTACAGGACGCCGCCTGGGATGAGGCGGCCCGCCGCTGGCGGCTGGAGACCGGGCAGGGTGCGCTGAGCGCCGACGTGCTGGTGGCCGGCGTCGGTGGGTTGAGCGCGCCGTCCAAACCGGACATCCCCGGGCTGGAGCGCTTCGAGGGCACGATGTTCCACTCGTCTGGCTGGGATCACGAGCATGACCTCGACGGTGAGCGGGTCGCGGTGATCGGTACCGGTGCGTCGGCGATCCAGTTCATTCCCCACATCCAGCCGCAGGTGAGCACGCTGCACCTGTTCCAGCGCACGCCGCCTTGGGTGCTTCGCGACATGGACCGCCCGATCGGCGCACGTGAGCGGCGCCTGTTCAGGAAAGTGCCGCTACTGCAGCGGCTGGTCCGTACGTTGATCTACTGGGCGCACGAGGCGACGGTGTTCGTAACGATCGTCGACCGCCGGTTGGCGAAGCTGCTGGAGCGCCAGGGACGGAAGCACCTACGCAGCCAGGTGCCGGACGCAACGCTGCGCGCCAAGCTGACGCCGAACTACACGGTCGGCTGTAAGCGAATACTGCTCTCCAACGAGTACTACCCGGCGCTGACGCAGCCCAATGTCGAGCTGGTCACCGACCCGATCCGGGAGGTACGGGCGCGCTCGATCCTGACCCGCGACGGTGCCGAGCGGGAGATCGACACGATCATCCTCGGGACCGGGTTCAAGGTCCACGACCATCCCGCATTCGCCCAGGTGCGTGGCCGGGACGGGCGAACCCTTGCCGAGGAGTGGCAGGGGAGCCCCCGCGCGTACCTCGGCACTGCCGTCCCGGGTTTCCCCAACCTCTTCCTGCTGGTGGGCCCCAACAGCGCCGGCGGCTTCAACTCGATCGTCTTCACCAGCGAGGCCCACATCAACTACGTGACGGCGTGCCTCGAGGAGATGGACGAGCGGGGACTCGAATCCGTTGAGCTCCGACGCGAGGTCTATGAGGCCTACAACCGAAGGGTCGATGATCGGTTGAGCGAGAGCGTCTGGAACGCCGGCGGCTGCCAGAGCTGGTACCTCGACGCCAACGGCCACAACAACGTCTGGTGGCCCGGATTCACCTGGCGCCTCTGGCAGCGCACTCGTCGTTTCGACATCGGCCGCTACAGCGTGCGGACGCGGGGGTCGACGGGCACGCTGCGCGATCCGATGCGAGTACCTTGAGGACACGACATGGTGGACATGTCCACAGTCCTGATCGTCGCCATGGTCCTGATGATGATCGTGATGATGGGGGGAATGGTGGCTGGCGCGGGTTGGGCAATCGTCCGTCGGCGACGGCGGGATCAGGGCGACAAGTAGCGTGCCGGTAGCTGCGGCTATCGGGTTTGATTAAGGCGTGGAGCGGCCCAGGCTTCTACTCGTCTCCGAAGTCACGGAGCTTTCGTGGACGATCAGGCCCCATTTGGAGGAATGGGCGGACGTCGCATCCTTCGATCCCCCCGGCGTCGGTGGCGAGCCACTACCGCCCGGCCAGGGCCTATCCACGGAGCTTGTCGTGCAACGCGGCCTCCAGGAGCTCGATGGCCGGGATTGGAAGCGGTGCTTCCTGGTCGCGGATGGATATTCGAACGCCACTGCGGCGCGAATCGCTCAGGCTCGATTGAGGCAGGTCGAAGGGCTGGCCTTGGGCCATGCGCGCCTCTCGAACCGCAGAGAGGGCGAGCGGGCACCGATCAACCAAGAGGTGTGGGAGGCGATGACCCAGGTCCTGCGCCAGGATCAGCGCGGCTTCATTCGCCATGGGATCGTCCAAGCCACCCACGGCTCGGTCGACGAGGACCTGGCCGAGCAAATACTCGAGCGACTTCCGGAAGGCGAGCTGGTCGACAGTTGGGAGGCTCTGAGTCGCGACGACCACCGAATGGAAGAGCTGCTGGCCGGGCTCGAAGTGCCGCTTCTATTCGCCAAGCACGATGGCTGCCTGATGAGCACTGCGGAGGGCTTCGAGGATGCCTGCAAGGCGTTTCCGCAGGCGCGCATTGTCTCAGTTCCCGAGGCTCCTCCGAGCAGCGAGGAATTCGCCGAAGCGCTGCGGGAATTCTGTGAAGGCGTCCTGTCGCGGAACGGGGGTACGTGACGAAGCCCGGCAGGTTGGCGCCGGGTAGATCCGGCGGTCAGCGTTCGATTCTCTTAAGCGCGTACCGCTGACGCACGGCCGCGAGGTGTGGCGGGCGATGCATGCGACGCCGCTAGGAATTGCTCCGTTCTCAGGCTGAACTCACGGTCGGCGCGCGGCACCGAGGATGTGGGGGGTCACCAGGACCTCGACGACCGAAGGCCGAAGCGGGAACTGTCGAGACCGCTTCACCTCGAATCCGGCCTGCTCGATTGCGGTCCCCGTGTCGCGCGCGCAGTGGCAGCCGCCGGCCACGAGCGGCCAGAAGGTGCGGTCCGCGACACGCTGGGCGCGCGCGAAGCCCCGCCCCTTCGCGATCACGTGCTCGAGGAATCGCAATTCGCCACCCGGCCGGATGACACGCCGCACCTCAGCCAAAGCAGCCGCCTGATCAGCGACCGTGCAGAGCACGAAACACGCCACGCCGGCATCAAACGTCCCGGAATCCGCGGGCAACTTCTCCGCCACTTCTTCTACGACCTCGATCTCCACCGATGCGGCCCTGGCCGCTTCGATTGCCTTCTTCCGCAGATATGGCTCGGGCTCGACCGCCAGGACGCGATCGACGGTCGCGGGGTAGTGAGGAAAGTTCTCGCCCTGCCCGGCGCCGACCTCGATCACGCTGCCGGATAGCCCGTCAAGAAGTTCCTGCCGGTAGGGAGCCTCTTGTTCCCGGGTGGAGCTGCTGAGCCGGCAATAAACCCGCGCGAAGATCGGATGGTGCACTTCGTTGCTCATCTCAGGGGCTCCCTCTCGCAGCATCGTTGGCGCGCGCATCGCTGTCTGTGAGCAAGCGCACGGACGTCAGGTGCTCAAGGCGCGCTTTCGGGAATCTGAATCTGGCGGACGGCCAGCAGATCGTCGTCTCTTACGGTCCCAAGAGCGCCACGCCGCCTCACGGCACCTAGGTGAGTCGCCGCAGGTCGACGTTCGTCTTTTTGACTTCGGCGGGCTGAATCCAGGGTACGGTCAGTGCTGCTCAGCGATGGACCACCACACTTTCCTCTTCGCCGACCTAGCCGGTTTCACCGCCCTGACCGAGGCGATGGGCGATCAGGAGGCCGCGGATCTGGCCGGCCGCTTCGGTTCAGCTGTCGAGGAGCGTTTGCCGGATTACAGGGCTGAGGCGATCAAGAGCATCGGCGACGCGCTGATGATCAGGTCCGACCAGGCAGCGGACGCGGTGAGCCTCGGGCTCGACATCGTCCACGAGATCGGTGGTCAGCACTTCTTTCCCACGGTGCGTGTCGGAATGGACACCGGAACGGCCACCGCGCGCGGCGACGACTGGTTCGGGGCCACGGTCAACCTCGCCCCCCGCGTTTCCGGGATCGCCGCGGGCGGTGAGGTCCTCCTGACCGAGGCGACGAGAGTGGCTGCCGGTACCGTCGAGGGAGTCGAGATCCGCCAGCACGGCCGCCACGAGCTCAAGAACGTCGGCGAGCCGGTGCTCCTACATGCAGCGGTGCGCGAGGGTCAGCGCTCGCAGACCGGCCTGCCGATAGATCCCGTCTGTCGCATGGCCGTCGATCCGGAGCACTGCGCCGGCAGCCTGTCTCATGAAGGACGCGAGTTTCACTTTTGCTCCCTCGAGTGTGCGGCCCGGTTCGCGAGCAGCCCCGATCGGTACAAGGGGGAGATGGGTTCGCACCGGTAGTGCCGGGCGCACCCGGGGGTTCGATTTATCGACGCACAGCGGCCGAGCGCGCCTGAAGATCTAAGCGGGCGTCTCCTCGAGCTGTTTGAGGAGCTCGGCGGAGTCGAAATACGTCCAGTCCTCGCGGATGCGCCCGTCCTCGAAGCGACTGATGGTCACCCCAGTGAAGCCGACCTCGCGCCCGTCCCGAGTGCCCTGCATTTTCCAGCGGCTGGCAACGCGGTCACCCTCCGCCACCTGATCCTCGGTTCTGATCACAAGGTCGGAGAACATCTGCCGGTAGAGGGCCACCGACTGCTGGATGCCCTCCATGCCGTGAAAGTCGATGGCGTTGACGTGGTCGTCGAACTCCGAGTGGTAGCACTGGTCGGCGGATTCGACGTCGTTTCCCGAGCAGATCTCCTCCAGAGCTCGTCGTGCCGTGGCCTTGTTCCGTTGCTCAGCGTTTGCCATTCGAGTCCTTCGCGGTGCAGCCGGCGATGCTAACGGCACAGCAGTCGCTGAGGGTGGCGATGAAGGCGCGCTCGGAGGGCGTCGAGTCCCGGTCGCCGGGGAGCAGGAGGTAGATCGAGCGCCGCATCGGCTCGGCGCCCTCGATTCGGAAGCTGATCAGTTCGCCCCGCTCGATCTCGTCGGCCACGACCAGCTTGCTGACGAACCCGACGCCGAGGCCAGCCTGCACCGAGCGCTTGATTGCCTCGTTTGAATCGAGCTCCCAGCGGTTGACCGGACGGTAGCCGGCCCGCGCGAGATAGCGCCCGGAGACCGTCCGCGTACTCGAGCCCGTCTCGCGGACCAGCAGCGTCCATCGCTCCAGCTCCGAAACAGTCGCTTTTCCGCGGCGTAGCTTCACGCGACCGGGGGCGGCGATGCCGACCAGCTCGTCGTCAAGGAAGGGCTCGGCGCGAACGCCGTCCGGCAACCCGACCTCGCCGGCAATGCCGAGGGAGAACTCGCGCTTCGCTATCCGCTCGGCCACCCACGCGCTGGAGCCGATCGCGATGTCGACGTCGACCCCCGGATGGCGATCGGCGAAGCATTGAAGGATCGAAGGCAGAACGTATGTCCCCGACGTCGTCGATGCGGCCAGCGCCAGGGTTCCCGTCTCCGCGCCGTGCAAGGCCACGAGTTCCTCCTCGAGGCCCTGGAGGGTGTCGAGGACGCGAGAGGCATGGCCCACAATCACCTGCCCGGCCTCGGTGAGACGGCTGGCCCGTCCATTTCGCTCCACCAGTTTCTCTCCGATCGCCCCCTCCAGCGTCTTGAGCTGCTTGGTTGCCGACGGTTGGCTGATCTGACATGCCTCGGCCGCCGCGGAGATCGATCCGCGGCGATCCACTTCGACCAGCAATCGCAGCCGGGCGGGATCGAGTGCATCAACTATGCCGGTTGGGAAAGGCATCTATACGACGATTGGCCTTGGAGAATAGCTGCACCGGCCATAGATTCTGCATCGTGACCGAGCGATTCGCCATCTGGTCCCGTAACTGCCTGACGATGCAGGGCTACGGTGATCTCGGCGATGCGGACCGACGCCGGCTGTGGCTTGGCCTCCGCTTCTCGCCCGCCCTTTGCTTCACGGGAATCGGGGTTGGCACGGCCCTCGCTTCTCCTGCGCTGCTATTCGCGATGGCTGGCACGGCGTTTCTTGGCGGCTTCGTGATGCCGAAGCACCCGTTCGACTACGCCTACGACGCGGTCATGAGGCCGCTCCTCGGCGGCCCCGCGGTGCCACGAAGTCCCGCTCCGCGGCGCTTCGCATGCCAGCTCGCTACCCCGTGGATCGTCGCCATAGCCGTGGCTTTTCTCGCAGGTTCGTACGCCGTCGCCTGGATCCTCGCCGTGCCGCTGCTCGTGGTCGCGGCAACGGTGATGACCACCAATTGGTGCCTGCCCTCACTCATATACGGCCAGATCCAGCGGCGCCAGGCGAGCAAGACAGCTGCCTGATCTAATAGCCAAGGAGACGGAGATGACAGCCCCAGTCGACACCGAGGAGCTCGAGGCGAAGGTCAAGGACATGTACCGCCATGTTGCCCAGCAGCCCCACGGCAACTACCACTTCGAGTTGGGTCGGGGGCTGGCTGAGCGGCTCGGCTATCCGAGTGAGCTCCTGGACCAGATCCCGGATGCTGCGATCGAGTCCTTTGCGGGCGTCGGCTACTTCTTCGATCTGGCGGATCTGGGCGAGGGACAGAGCGTGGTCGATCTCGGGAGCGGATCGGGCATGGACGTCTTCTTCGCCGCCCAGCAAGTTGGAGACGGCGGCCGGGTGGTCGGCATCGACTTCACCGCCGAGCAGCTTTCAAAGTCGCGCCGGCTCGCCGAAGAGGCGGGTATCGGACAGGTCGAGTTCCGCGAGGGGCGGATCGAGAAGCTCCCAGCTGATGACGACAGCTTCGACTGCGTGATCTCCAATGGGGTGATCAACCTCGCGCCCGAGAAGGAGCCGGTCTTCCAAGAGGCGGCCCGTGTGCTGCGACGCGGCGGCCGCCTGGCGATCGCCGACATCGTCAGCGAGCAGCAGCTCAAGGAGAGCATCGTCTGCGATGTAAACCTCTGGGCCTCCTGCATAGGCGGCGCCGCGCAGGAGGACGCCTATCGTGCGGCGATCGAGGGCGCCGGTCTGCGCATCGAGGAGATGCGCCAGAACCCCTACGAGTTCATCTCCGACCAGGCGCAGAACGCCAGCGCCAAGTACGGAGTGAAGAGCGTTTCGCTGCGCGCGGTCAAGGATTAGACGGCCGAGATGCGCGGGCCGGCCTGATCTCCAAGGCTGGTTTGGGAGATCCGGGCATGTCAATGGCGACCCATATGCCGGACGCCGCCGTTAGGCCGGCAACCACTGCGATCGCTCCGGCCGGGTCGATTGCGTCGGCCAGGACTCCGACGATGAGTCCCCCCACGACGTAACCCATGTCGCGCCAGAAGCGGTAGACGCCGACAATCGGCGCCCGCGCGACCGGAGTTACGGCATCAGAAATGGCCGCTATCAGGGTCGGATAGACCAGCGCAGTACCAGCACCGAGCACGATCGCCGACCCAGCCGCCGGGGAGACGGCGCCTCCGGACGCCGCCAGCAGCACCAGGGCCGCGGCCTGCAACAGCATTCCGGCGACGATCAAGGGCTTGCGCCCGACGTTGTCGGACCAGTGTCCCGTCCAAATCTGTCCCACGCCCCAAACCGCCGGATAAAGGCCAGCGACAAGGCCGATCTGCCTCGGGCTGGCGCCGTCGGCGGCCAGGAAGAGGGGCAGCAACCCCCAGGCCAGAGCGTCATTGAGGTTGTTGACCAGCCCCGCCTGTGAGCAGGCGCGAAGCGCGGGCTCCCTATGGGTGGCGGCGGCAAAGGCCTCGCGCAGCCGTGGCGATGCCTCGTCGTGGTCGGCGTAATCGCGCCCCTGCTCGAGGGTGACGTGCTCCCCGGTATCGCGGACGAACAGAACGGTGATCAGCAGAGCCGCAATCGCGACGATGAATCCTGCCGTCACCAGTACGTCGCGGGGGGCGAAATCGGCCGCCAGCCAACCGCTTGCCACGGCGGCCAGCGCTACGCCCCCGTAGCCGGCCGCCTCGTTTAGGCCCAGCGCAAATCCACGTCGCTTGGGTCCGACGAGGTCGATCTTCATCACCACCGTCATCGACCAAGCCAGTCCCTGGTTCACGCCCAAGAATACGTTTGCCGCCACGATCCATGCCCAGCTCGGAGCCACGGCGACCAGCAACGGAACCGGCAGTGCGAGCACCCAGCCGAGGACGAGCAGTCTCCGCCTGCCGACTCGCTCGGCAAGCGCCCCAGCACCGAGGTTCGTCACCGACTTGGCAAGACCGAAGGCCACGATGAAGGAGAGAACCGCAGCGCTTGACGTCAGACCGAATTCCTGACTACCGATCAGCGGCAGCGTCGAGCGCTCCAAGCCGACCATCGCCCCGACCATGGCGTTGACCGCGACCAAGAGCGAAAACTGCGCCAGATTTTGGCGCAGGCCGAGTTCGACTGGGGAGCCAGTCAAACGGTCTTGACCGGAGAGCCGCCGCTGCGGTTTGCGGCAACGATCTCTGCCTGCCGCTCGGGCGCCGGCGGGATGTCGCTGATGAGCGCCGCAACGAAGGCATCCTCGGACTCGAAGGCGAGGGCGCTGTTGTGGCGGCGCTCGAAGCCGATCGTCGAAGCGGGGTTGCCGGACAGACCCCGTCCGCAGACCGAACCGGAGTAGTGCGCGGGGTAGAGGAGCAAATGATCCGGCAGCGCCAGCAGGCGCTCGGTGAGGGAGCGATAGAGGGCTCGCGCCATCTCTTCGACGCCGTGCTCATCGCCCGCGTGCAGGTCGGGCCGTCCCGCATCACCGACGAGCAGGGCGTCGCCAGTCAGGACCATCCAGGGAGCATCACCGCGACGGTGATCGGTGACCAGATAGGCGTGATGGGCAGCGGCATGCCCTGGCGTCGCGATTGCCTGGATCACCGTGTTTCCCAACTCGACCAGCTCGCCGTCGGCCAGGGGATGGTGGTCGAACTCGACGCCCGCTCCCTCGGGCAATTGGGCGACGGCGCCGGTGCGCTTGACGAGTTCCGGCAGGCCAGAGACGTGGTCGGCTTGGACGTGGGTCTCTAGCACCGCGGCGATCCGCGAGCCTTGGGCTTCTGCGGCGGAGATGTAGTCCTCCACGAGATCGGCGTGAGCGTCAACCACTGCGAATTGACCGCTGCTCTTGCAGCCCAACAGGTAGGAGGCGCAGGCGGTCTCGTCATTCAGAAACTGGCGGAAGAACATGGCAGCACGGTACGGCAGCGCTGGCGGTTCTCCAAGAGCGATTTGGCGATAGGACGAATTCCTCTACGGAATGAAGCGAGATCGCGTCAGCAGCTTCAGCTTGACGAGCTGGCTCGATCTACGGCCACGCCCGCCGGGCGCGCGCCCTGTCCTCTGGCGAACTGAAGTCCGGCCGCCCGGTGACTAGGGCACCGCGGCGGCGGGGGTCTACGAGCCGCAGATCAAACGGGCGGCTCTGCTTCGGTGCTGGGGAACGGATCCAGCAGGAAGAACTCGACCGCATAGTCTGGCTCTATGTGGTTGTCGCTGAAAAACGCATGCACTGTGCGGCCGCTCAGTTCCTCGACGAGACTAACTAGATCGTCGCGCATCACCTGCTGATAGTTGCGCCGGGTATGAAGCACGTGCTCTTGCTCGCCCATCCCGACCAGGCTGTGTTCCCCCTTTGTAAGTGTGTCCGCGAGGACGATCGCGACCGTGTCCTTGCTGATAACTGTGCGGGCCTTGGTCGGCCCGCGGCCCGTGTATTCGCGAAGAATCTGAACCGCGCGGCGCGAGATAACGACGCGCGGGCGGCCAGATCGACGCCCTCGAGTGGGCATGGCGGAACCGCGCAGCCACCCTCCGCGGGTCGCGTATCAGCCTTTGGGTGCGACCCATGCCAGCCTCCTTCACTGACGCTGAGTTGGTGACCGCTCGACCTAAGCGAGTATCTCTCCGTGCTTCAAGCTTGTCAACTGCTCGCAAGAGGCCTTGGACCCGCGGGCTACACCGCGTGAGCTGTGGAGAGTTTCTGGCCGATCTTTTTCCCCTCGGTAGTTCCGGTCACCTACCTGCTCGCACTCGCCGGGCCGTCTTCAGGCGCGCCGTCTTGTCGAGCTCTGTCTTGCGCAGCCGCACGGCGCCGGGCGTGATCTCCACGCACTCATCCTCGCGCAGAAACTCCAGCGCCTGATCGAGTGAGAGCTGCCGTGCCGGGATCAGTCGCACCAGGATGTCAGCGCTTGCCGCCCGCACGTTGGTCTGGTGCTTCTCCTTGATCGCGTTGACGTCGAGGTCCTCGGCGCGGGCATTCTCGCCGACGATCATCCCCTCGTAGACCACTTCACCGGGTCCGACGAATAGGGTCCCGCGCTCCTGCAGCCCGAAGAGGGCGAAGCTCGCTGTGGCGCCGCGCCGGTCGGCAACCAGTGCGCCGGTCGGTCGGGTGCGCATCTCCCCGGCCCATGGTTCCCAGCGTTCGAAGACGTGGTGCAGCACCCCGGTGCCCCGCGTCTCGGTGAGGAACTCGGTGCGAAATCCGATCAGCCCGCGGGCCGGCACCAGATAGTCGAGCCGGACCCAGCCGGTCGAGTGGTTGACCATCTGGTCAAGGCGCCCCTTGCGCAGTGCGAGCAACTGGGTGACGACACCGACGTAGTCCTCGGGCACGTCGATCGCCAGACGCTCCACGGGCTCGTGCAGGGTGCCGCCGATCTCGCGCGTCAGCACCTGCGGCTGGCCGGCGGTCAGCTCGAAGCCCTCGCGTCGCATCAGCTCGAGCAGCACCACGAGCTGAAGCTCGCCCCGGCCCTGGACCTCCCAGGCGTCGGGGCGCTCGGTGTCGAGGACCCGAATCGAGACGTTTCCGACCAGCTCTGAGTCGAGACGCTCGCGGATCTGGGGGGCGGTGAGCCTACTGCCATCCCGGCCGGCCAAGGGGGAGGTATTGATGCCGACGATGATCGACAGTGAGGGCTCGTCGACCCTGATCACCGGCAACGGGCGGGGGTCCTCGGGGTCGGCGAGCGTCTCGCCGATCGTTACCTCCGGCAGGCCGGCGACGGCGATGATCTCGCCCGGCCCCGCCTCCTCTGCCTCGACTCGCTCGAGGGCCTCGGTCACGTAGAGGCCGCTGACCGCCGCGTTCTCGACGCTGCCGTCGGCCCGGCACCAGGCGATCCGCGCCCCGGCGCGGATCGTGCCGTGGCGCACACGGCAGAGCGCCAGGCGGCCGACGTACGGGGACGCGTCGAGATTGGTGACGTGCGCCTGCAGCGGGTGGTCAGGGTCGTAGTAGGGGGCCGGGATGCGCTCCAAAATCAGGTCGAGAAGGGGCGAGAGATCCGTGCCCTCCTCACCCTTGGTGTGCGAGGCCCAACCCGCTCGGGCGTTGGTGTAGGCGATCGGGAACTCGATCTGCTCGGAGTCCGCGTCGAGGTCGAGAAAGAGCTGGTAGACCTCGTCGACGACCGTGTCGATGCGCGCGTCGGCACGGTCGACCTTGTTGACGACGAGGATCACGGGCAGCCGGGCTTCCAGTGCCTTGCGCAGCACGAAACGAGTTTGAGGGAGCGGACCCTCGGAGGCGTCGACCAAAAGCAACACCCCGTCGACCATGGTCAGGCCGCGCTCGACCTCGCCGCCGAAGTCGGCATGGCCGGGCGTGTCAATGATGTTCAGCTTCACGCCGCGGTGGTTGACCGCTGTGTTCTTCGCGAGGATCGTGATTCCCTTCTCCCGCTCCAGATCCATCGAGTCCATGACCCGCTCGGCGACGTCCTGACCCGCGCGGAAGGCGCCCGACTGCCAGAGCATTGCGTCGACCAAGGTCGTCTTGCCGTGGTCGACATGGGCGACGATGGCGACGTTTCGGAGGTCCTCGCGACGAGCCATAGGGGCGACGATCGTACGGGGACTCGAATCAGCGACTGCTGAGCGCCAGCGCGTTGACTGTTTCGGCCGCCGCGCGAAGCTCGTGAGGGCGATCCGTGCCGATCGCGTCGGGAGCGAACTCGAGCACCCGGCTTAGGAGCTCCGGGTGGTTCACAGTGCCGGCGTTGACGCTCAGTCCGGCGTCCCGAAGCACCCCGACCAACCGCTCGGTGAGCAGGAAGTGCTCGACCGAGATCCCGTCCACTCCGCTCCGGAGAGCCCAGGAAGCGAGCGCTTCGGGCGCGTAGTCGGCCCAGATCACGAGGCGGGACGGGATCCCGTTTGCGGCGGCGACAGCGCACGCCTCGCCATGGAAGCTGATCACCTCGACTCGGGCGCGGATCAGCTCCCCCCGAAGCCGCTTGCAGAGCGCCTCGGCGGTGCGGCGGGCAAGCGCCGGGTCGGCGTGCGCCTTGACCTCGAGCTGGAGGCCGACCGCTTCCGGCACCAGGTCGATCAGCTCCTCGAGCAGGAGCGGGTGCTCCGCGGTCGGCTCTCCCGCGGAGTCACGGATAAGCGCCGATCGGATCTCTTCAGCGGTCCTCTGGCGCGCCCAGCCATCAAGCGTGGTGCCGAGCGTGAGCAGCGGATCGTGCAGCAGGACCAGCCGATCGTCGGCGGTCAGGCATACATCGGTCTCGAGGCCCTCGACCGGGCCGGTCAGGGTGTGGCGAAGGGCGGCCGCCGAGGAGTCCGGACCGTAGTGGCGGCCGAGCCGGTGTGCATAAAGCGGGGGAAGTGCCGAGGCCATCTCCGATCTACCCGAATCGGACCACGAAACCCCACCGGAACTGTTAAGGGCCTGGAAAACAGATGTTTTGCTCGCGTGAATGAACCGCCGCCCGCCCTCGTGGGACCGCGATCAGTCGAGCGGGCCGGAGCGGAGCGCCCCGAGCACACGCGGATGGCTGTCGATCACCGGCGCGTCGATGAGTTCGAAGCCCTCGAAGCCTGCATGGCGGGCCATCGCGTCCAAGCCTGCGGGGGTGAAGCCCCAGTACACGAAGTCATCATGCGCATAGACCTCTCCCGGCGCGGGGATGTAAACCGCCGTGGAATCCAAAGCCCGATCCGCCGCCCCGTGGGTCTCGAGCAGTACCCGTCCGCCGGCCGCGAGGCGCCGTCGAATGATCTTCAGCAGCCCCAGCGGGTTCTCCACCCGGTGCAGGATCCCGAAGCAGAGGATGAAGTCGAACGTCTCCCCGAGCTCGTCCAGATCGAATGCGTCGATGCGCTGGTAGTCGACCTCGGAGTCGAGTAGCTCCCGGATCGCGGCGAACCCCTCGCCCCCCTGCAACTCGACACCCCAGCGCGAGCTGACCCACTCCCTGTACTGCTCGTTGTCGACTGCGACGACCCGCCCCGCCCCGCGCGCCTCGGCGAGGAACGCGTAGAAGCCGTCGAAGGTGCCGATGTCGAGCACGCTCATGCCGCCAAAATCCTCGGGCAAGGCGGGGACCCGGTAGCGGTGATCACGGGCGACACCGTGGGTGTAGAGCTCCCTGGAGCGGTCGAGCGAAAACGTGTGAAACCAGAGCGGCACCCGATCAAGGACGGCTGCGGCCGTCTCCGGATCCGTCTCGATCTGGATCAGATCGGCCACCTGACGCTCGGCGGCAGTTGGTTCGGGAGGGGCTTCCAGAGGTGTCAGACACTCGTTTGCACCGGTCAGGCTCGTGATGGCGCTGTCCGGTTCCTGCGGCACGGAGCCCCCTGGCTGGGACGTGAGCTTGGCGTCTGGCGTGATGTTGCCTCCTATGGTCGGTTGCCTCCGAGACTATCGGGGCCACGCCGACCCCTTCGCCGGCCGCGTTCGGGACATGTCCCAAGACCGGCGAAATCAGCGCTCCGAAAACCTGCCGATTTGCAGGGAGAAAGGCACCGCTACCGGGCTTCGAACCCGGGTTTCCGGACTGAGAATCCGCCTGGGAGGTCGATCTAGTTCGATCTGTGCCTGCATCGCCTACCAGTCACTCCATGACCGCGGCCGCTTCTGGTGTCTTCTCTGGCGCCGACTGGGTCTTGGCCCCCCGCGGAACGACCAGCACCGGGCAGGGGGCGGTTCGCATCACTTCGGCTGAGACACCGCCGAGCAACGTCCGCCGAAGCGGGCCATACCCGCGGGAGCCGATCACGAGCAGGTCGAGCTCGACGCCGTGCTTGGCCAAGACAGCGGCTGGATCCCCTTCCTCCAGGACAGCCTCTACGTCATCGGTATTTCCGAGCTGCGAAGTGGCCTCGTCGAGGACCTTTCTGAAGTGATCACGGAGCACTTCCATGTAAAGCACCCGCAGTAGGACCGGGGTCTGGGTCGGGACAGCCGTGATCAGTCTCAGATGACAATCGAGTCTCTGAGCCAGCCGCTTCGCCTCGTCAAGCGCCAGCTTGGCCTCTTCGGTTCCGTCGTAGGCGACCCCGATCAAACCGATGCCGACATGCTGGCCCTGGGCGAACCCGCGCGGCGCGACCGCGACCGCACAAGGGGCTCCGTGAAGCAACCGCTCCCCGACACTCCCGGGAAGGACCCGACCCACGCTGCCCCGCTGGGTGGAGCCGATCACGATCAGATCGATCTGCTCATCCTCGGCAATGTCGTTCAGCGCCTTGGCCGGCGACACCCAGCTCACTGGGAGGCTGTCGAAGTCGTGGCCTAGCTGCCCTTCGGCCTCGCTGAAACGCTGCTTGAAATATTCGGCCTCCGCCTCGGCGAACGTGGTCTTCGCCTGGACTGGCAGCGGATCGAATGAAAACACGGCGGCAACGATGAGCTTCGCGCCCTCGAGTTCGGCGAACGCATTACCCAAACGCAGGGCATCGCGCGATCCATCGCTGCCATCAAACCCGACCAGAATCTTTTTCATTGGCATCTCCATTGCTTCGGCCGAAAGCGCCGGCTACGCGGAGGGAACGGCTAGAACCGGCTGCTTGGCGAGGTGAAGCAGGCGCTGCGTGACGCTTCCCAGCAGTAGCCCACTCAACGGAGAATGGCCGCGCGTGCCAGTCACGATCAGGTCAGCAGAGACGCGATCGGCGATCTCCGCGATGACGTGTGCCGGGCCGCCCACCATCACATCCGCCATCTCGACGCTGGTCTCAACCCCTTGCGCTGAGAGCTTCTCCGCCTGCTTTTTTACTTCCGCCTGGATCTGCTCCTCGTCGGGGTGGATGTCACCTCCACCCTTACCGACAATCCGCTCGTCGACATGGGCGAGCACGATCTTGGCGTCGTCGCGCTTGGCGAGTTCGACCGCAATCGGGATCGCTCGTTTGGATCCTTCCGAACCGTCCAGGGCCAGGACGATGGTATGGAACATGACTCCTCCTCTTCCATTCGTTCATTTCAGGACAAGGGGCTGAGTGGGTCGAGGGCCATCGGGTTCTTGTGCCACTCCTTGGGCAGTGACACCTCGACATCGATCGAGTGGGGCGGCGGTTCGAGCTCGCCGGCGGTCTGCTGGCCCAGGAAGGCGGATAGATAGCGGCCGGCCACCTTTCGCGGGGGCCACCAGAGGTAGTTGGGCGACGCGGTGCCCTCGCCGCGGCCACCCGCCACGTCGTGCTGCATGTGCAGGGATTCGTCCCCGGTCAGCAGCTTGCCGCGAATGACCGGGCGGAAGGGTTGCGGAACGATCTGTGCGTCGAGGCTCGCGGCGATGTGCTCCCCCGCGGCGTCGGCCTCCTCGGTTCCTATTCCCCCGTGCTTGATTGGGAAGTTCGTGCCGTCCCCGGCCGCGTAGACGTCCTCGACGCCTCGCACCCTTGCGTGGTCGTCGATCGGGATGAATCCCTCCTCGTCCGCGGGGACGCCTGCGAGCTTTGGGCCCTCGAGCACCGGCAGCGAGACCATCTGACCGACCTCCATCCGTTCGTCTTCGGGGGAGAGGACGAGCTCGCCACTTGCCGCCTCCTTCACCCGCGCCGCGGTGCGGATCTTGATACCGCGCGCGGCCAGAAGCGAGGCGACCGCATCGCTTGCTGCGCGGCCGAAGACGATCAAGGGGCTCTCTTCCGGGGTCACGACGCAGCATTCGACGTTTTGCAAACCAAGCTCACGGACCCGGCGCTGCGCCATCAGAGCCAGTTCGTAAACAGGCAGCGGCCAGGTTCTGCCCGGCGGAATCACGAAGGCGATCACCCCCGACTCGCTGGACTCGGTCTCACGGAGCAGGGAGTCGATCGGAAGGACCGTTCCATCGGTTCGCAAGGGGACCGCGTCCGCAAAGG
>JBBQNM010000012.1:0-40392 GCA_038329895.1 Solirubrobacterales bacterium
GACACCTTCGTCGCCTGTGGCGTGCTCAGCGACACCTTCGAGACCGCGATCACCTGGGACCGCTTCGAGGACTTTCACGCGGTCGCGATCGAGGCGGCGCGCTCGAAGGTGGCAGAGGTCTGCGGCGGCGCCGCCGACGGGGTCGGATCGCCGCGGGTCAGCTGCCGCTTCACCCACGTCTACCCGGATGGCCCGGCGCCCTACTTCACGGTGCTGGCGCCCGCCGTGCGCGGCGGCGAGGTCGAGCAGTGGGACGAGATCAAGGCCGCGGCCTCAGAGGCGGTGATCGAGGGCGGCGGCACGATCACCCACCACCATGCGGTCGGCCGCGACCACCGTCCCTGGTACGACCGTCAGCGCCCCGAACCCTTCGCGGATGCGCTGCGTGCCGCCAAAGCCGCGGTCGATCCAGCAGGAATCCTCAACCCGGGCGTACTGGTCGATCCAACCCGATAGTCCGAGCCCCCCGGCGCTACCCTTTCGCGACCGCGTTTGACGCGTTCCGGGCGTTCGTCTGCCGGCCCGGCCGGGCACCTGCCCATGGAGACGATCACAGACGAACATCCCACCGTCGAGCGGGGGGAGCCTGAAGGCTCGCCGGGCTCCGCGCCCGGGGACGGGGCGGAGACGACGACTGACGTAAAGCCGGCGCGCCCGCCGCTGCGGGCGGCGCTTGTCGCGATCCGTCCCCCCGAATGGATCAAGAACGTGCTCGTGTTCGCCGGGCTCATGTTCGGCCGCAAGTTCCACGACCCCGGGGCGGTTGCGGACGCGATATTCACCTTCGTCGCCTTCTGCGCGATCTCCAGCGCCGGCTATCTGATCAACGACATAAACGACGTCGAGTTCGACCGCGCCCATCCGAGCAAGCGCAACCGCCCGATCGCGGCGGCGGAGCTGGCGGAGGGAAGGGCGGTCGCATTGGCGATCGCCTTGACGGCGGTCGCCCTCGCCCTCGCGTTTGCCACGGTGAGCTGGCAGGTTGGCCTGATGGTGCTCGGCTACGGGGTCGCCCAGCTCGCCTACAGCTTCGGGCTCAAGCAGATTGTGATTATCGACGTGATGACGATCGCCGGCCTGTTCATCCTCCGTGTCGCCGCCGGCGCCCAGGCGGTCGACGTGCATGCGTCGGAGTGGCTGATCCTCTGCACCGGCATGCTCGCCTGCTTCCTCGGCTTCACAAAGCGCCGCCAGGAAGCGGTCTCCGAGCTTCACCAGGGGACCGAGAGCCGACCCGTGCTCGAGCACTACTCGCTTCCCTTCCTCGACCAGATGGTCGCGATGGTGACCGCGGGGACCGTGCTCACCTACGCCATCTACACCGTCAACTCGCCGCTGATCGGCAACGAGATGATGTGGACGATCCCGCCGGTGGTCTACGGGCTGTTCCGCTACCTCTACCTGATCTACGACCGCGCCGACGACCGCTCAACCGCAGCGATCGTCAGCGAGGACAAGGGCATGATCGCCGCCGGCGCCACCTTCGCGATCGTCGCCTTCCTGCTGCTGTACGTCTTCAACTAGCTAGCCGGCTCCTCAGCATGCAGCGCCCGCGAGAGCCAGCGCACGGCGAACAGCAGCGCGATCACCACACAGACCGCTCCGATGACCAGCGGATCGGTTGGGTGCAGGTGCTCCAGCCGGCTGCCGAGGTAGGTCGAGAGCACGGTGATCGGCAGATAGCCAACGGCGGTCGTCCAGGTGTAGCGCCAGGGCGGCACGCGGGCGGCGCCGGCCGCGTAACAGACCAGGCTGAAAGGCAGGATCGGGATCAGGCGGACCGTCAGCAGCAGGGTGATGCCACCCCGGGCAACCATCGCCTCGGCGCGGCCGAATCGCTCGGCGCCAAATAGGCGGTGCAGGAGCGGGTGTGCGACCGATCCCCCGATCGCATACGCAGCCCAGGCGTTCAGCATCCAGCCGGTCATCACCAGCGCCAGGCCGGGGCCGAAGCCGTAGACGAAGCCGGCAGCCGCGTCGACGATCTCTGCCGGATAGAAGAGGACCGCGTGGATAAGACAGATGCCAAGCACGATCAGCGGCCCGGCGACGCCGAGGCCATGGATCGCCTCCCGCACCCCCGCGGTGTCGCCGTGCACCGCCGCGTCAACCGCCTCCCGCAGTGGATCGACGGTGAGGACGGCGACGGTCATCGCCGCCAGGGTCGCGATCACGACGAGCACCGCGGCGAGCGAGACCCTCGCCGGTAGCTCAGTGCGAGCGGCCGTCGTGGTGACGGTCGGCGGGAGGTCCTTCATCCGCCGTGGATCGGGAGATCGGAGGCCAGTTCGACCTTGCCGCCGCGCCTGAATTCCAGGTCGACCGTCTCGTGCTTTCGGTAGGTGCCCGCGATGCCGGCCAGCATCGATAGCCAGCGGACGCCGGTCAGCTTCTTTTCCTTGACGATCGGGCGGCTGAAGACGATTTCGCCGCCGCTGACCCGGTAGTCGTCGCCGTCGCTCTGCTCGACGCCGTTGATGAATACCGTGAAGGGCGACTCGGCCCCACCCGGCAGCCTGACGCGATTGCCGACCGCGACGCTGCCGTCCGGGACCCCGTGGCCCTCGGCGGCGCTCATCGGCTCGCTCCGGTCAGCGCCTCGCCGACCGCGTCGAAGGGGTTCTGGCCATCCCGCAGCTCCAGCTGCGTTCGTCGTATCCCGCCCCGGTAGGGCACCAAAGTCCCGTCGCCCATCACATCGAGGCCGGCGTCGCGGCCCCGCAGCAGGCCCCCGGTCGAGATCTCGAGCCGCGCGTGTACCTGCTCTGCGGGCTCGAAGTCGCGCAGCGAGCCCACTCTGTCCAGCGGGCCCTCGGAGCGGATTGCCTCAGCCAGTCGTCGCAGCTCGTCGATCGCTTGCTCGAGGACGTCGAACTCCTCCCGTGTGACAGCCGATCCGTGCCGGATCGTCAACTTCCAGGCGGACACGTCTTGAGCCTACGAGAACCGCGCGAAGGAATCCTGCTCAGGCGCCGCGGCGCTGGCGCTTCGGCCGGCGCGCCGGCGGGCCAACGATCTTCTCGGGCCCTTCGCGCTCTGAGATCGGCACGTAGTCGCGGTCGACCTCGCCGGTGTAGATCTGGCGCGGGCGCGCAATCTTCTGCTCGGAGTCGTCGTTGCCCTCCATCCACTGCGACACCCAACCCGAGGTCCGGGGGATCGCGAAGATCACAGTGAACATGTCGGTCGGGATCTGAAGGGCTTCGTAGATGATCCCCGAGTAGTAGTCGACGTTCGGGTAGAGCTTGCGGTCGGTGAAGTACTCGTCGTCCAGTGCCCGCTTCTCGAGTTCCTGCGCGATCTCGATCAGCGGGTTGTACTCAGTGGCCGCGAAAACGTCATCCATGTGCTGCTTGATGATCCGTGCCCGCGGGTCGTAGTTCTTGTAGACCCGGTGGCCGAAGCCCATCAGCCGCTCGTCGCGGTTCTTCACGCCCTCCAGGAAGCCTGGGACGTTCTCCGGGGTCTCGATCCGCCGCAGCATCCGCAGCACCTGCTCGTTGGCGCCGCCATGCAAAGGCCCGTAGAGCGCAGCTACCCCCGCGGCGACGGCCGAGTACGGATCGACCTGGGAGGAGCCGACGCTGCGCACCGCGTTGGTCGAGCAGTTCTGCTCGTGGTCGGCGTGCAGGATGAACAGAACGTCGAGCGCCTTCGTGAGCCGCTCGTCGGGCTCGTACTTAACCTCGGTCTTCTTAAACAGCATCGACAGGAAGTTCCCAGCGAAGTCGAGGTCGTTGTCCGGGTACACGTAGGGCAGGCCCATGTTGTGGCGGTAGGCGAAGGCGGCGAGGGTCGGCATCTTGGCGATCAGCCGGATCGCCGCCATATAGCGCTGCTCCGGATCGTCGATCTGCTTGGCGTCCGGATAGAAGGTGGAGAGCGCTCCGACGCCGGAGAGCAGCATCCCCATCGGGTGGGCGTCGTAGCGGAAGGTCTCGAAGAGGTTCTTGATGTCCTCGTGGACGAACGTGTGGTGGGTGACATCGAAGACCCAGCGTTCCAGCTGCGCCTGCGTGGGCAGCTCGCCGAAGACCAGCAGGTAGGCGACCTCCAGGAACGTTGACTGTTCGCAGAGCTGCTCGATCGGGATCCCGCGGTACTGGAGGATCCCGGCGTCGCCGTCTATATAGGTGATCGCGGAGCGGCACGACGCCGTATTGGTGAACGCGGGGTCGTAGGCCATGAGGCCGAAGTCGTCCTCGGAGACCTTGATCTGGCGCAGGTCCATCGCGCGGATGGTCCCGTCGTTTACCTCCAGCTCGTAGGTCTGGCCGGTGCGGTTGTCGGTGACGCTGAGGGAGTCGCCATTGGCGCTGGCGCCGTCCACCGATGCACCCTCAGTCTGATCCTCGGTCTTCTGTTTGGTGGCCATCGCCTCTCCTAGACCTCGATTGCCTGAGACCGAATTCTCGCAGCTTGCGGCCACCGAGCGTGCAGAATCCACCAGACGCCCGTGGAAAGGAACGCCTCCGAGATGCCGAACGGCGACCAGCGCAAGCGACACGCCCTGCAGCTTTTCGAGGGGCTGCCGGACCGCTACGACGAGCTCGGTGCGGCGCTGAGCTTCTGGCAGGACCCGCGCTGGCGCCGGGCGATGGTGACCGCCGTGCACGCCGGGGCGGGCGACCGCGTCCTCGACGTCGCGACCGGAACCGGCCTCGTCGCCCAGCAGCTGGTGCATCGCTACCGCTGCCGCGTTGTCGGACTCGACCAGAGCGCCGCGATGCTTTCCCGGGCCGACGCCAAGTTGGCCTCCGATCCCCAGTTCGCCGGGCGCGTTGAGCTGGTCGAGGGTGAGGCCGAGCGCCTGCCGTTCGCCGACGCCGAATTCGACCATCTCACCTTCACCTATCTGTTGCGCTACGTGGACGACCCGGCTGCGACCCTGCGTGAGCTGGCAAGGGTGGTACGGCCCGGCGGGCGAATCGCCTGCCTGGAGTTCTGCGTCCCTCGCGGGCCCGTGTTGCGGCGTGGTCCCCTGTTCTGGGCCTGGCGGCTCTACACTCGCGCCGTGCTGCCGACTCTTGGCCGGCTGGGTGGGCGCGACTGGTACGACGTCGGCCGCTTTCTTGGGCCAAGCATCGAGGGCTTCTACGCACGTTGGCCGCTGCAGCGCCAGCTCGAGCTGTGGCGCAGCGCCGGGATCGGCGACGTGACGGCGAGGCGCATGAGCCTCGGTGGAGGTGTCGTCATCTGGGGCTTGCGTGAAGGCTGACTCGCCCCGCCCCGCCTTCTATGCTCTCCGCCCCGGCGGCTGGCGCGATCTGGTCACGGTCCTTCATCCGCCCTACACGCTCTGGCACCTGAGTTACGTGGCGATTGGAGCCGCGGCCGCGCCGCAGATCCATGCCAACCGCCTCGCGGCGGCGATTGCCGCCTTCTTTCTCGCGGTGGGCGTGAGTGCCCACGCCCTTGACGAGCTGAACGGGCGGCCACTCGGCACCCGTCTGTCCGATCGGACTTTGGTCGGGCTTGCCGTTCTCGGCCTCGGCGGCGCGCTAGCGATCGGCATTGCGGGCCTGTTCGTCGTCTCGGTCACCCTCGCTCCCTTCATCGTGGCCGGGGCCTTCCTGGTCGTCGCGTACAGCCTGGAGCTGTTCAAAGCGCGCTTCCACACCGACTTCTGGTTCGCTGCGGCCTGGGGAGCATTCCCGGCGCTGACCGGTTGGTGGTCGAACGCACTCGGGGTGCACGACGCAGGCCAGGCGATCGCCGGGGCGGGGGCGGCGCTGGGTTGCTTCTGGGTAACCATCGCGCAACGGCGCCTCTCCACGCCGGTGCGTGAGCTGCGGCGGCGCACCCTGGCGGTGAGCGGCGAGCAGCGCTTGGCCGGCGGCGCTTCACGTGAGCTGACGATGGAAAGCCTTGCCGCACCCCTCGACGGCGCGCTGCGCGCTCTCTCGGTCGCAATGCCTGTGCTCGCGGCCGGGCTCGTGGCCTTGCGTCTCTAGTCCGATTCCGGGTAGGCGGAAATGGCCTCGAACTGTGTCATCTGCCGCAGTGCCTCGAAGCGCTCGTCGATCTCGGCCCTCTGCAGGCGGGCGACCCGCTCGATTCCGAACTCCTCCACGTTGAAGGAGGCGAGCACCGTTCCGTAGCCCATCGCCCGCCTCAGCGTCGTTTCGTCCGGCTCGCCGCCCTGGCTGTCGAGGTAGCCGAGAAAGCCGCCCGCGAAGCTGTCGCCGGCGCCGGTCGGGTCGCGCACGTCCTCGAGCGGATAGCCGGGCAGGGCGAAGAATCCGGACTCGGTGAACAGCGCCGCCCCGTACTCGCCCTGCTTCGCGACCACGGCGCGCGGGCCCATGCCGGTCACCCTGCGGGCGGCGCGAGCCAGGTTGGGCTCCTCGGTCAGCTCGCGGATCTCGGCGTCGTTGATGATCACGCAGTCCACCTCGGCGATCGCCGCCAGCAGCGACTCGCGCGCCGTCTCTATCCACATGTTCATCGAGTCGAGCGCCGCGAAGCGAGCCGCTTCGCACTGCGCCCTCACCTGGCGCTGCAGGTCGGGCTGGATGTTGGCGAGGAACAGCATGTCCGCCGAGCGTGAGGCGTCGGACAGCTTCGGCTCGAAGTCGCCGAAAACGTTGAGCTGGGTGTCATCCGTGTGGGCGATGTTGAGGTCGTAGTCGTAGTGGCCGCGCCAGAAGAAGGTCTTGCCGCCCTCGACCCGTTCGATGTCCTCGGTGGCGATGCCGTGGTCCTCGAGCACCGCGAGCTCGTCGGGCCCGAAGTCGTCTCCCACCGGGCCCACCACACGCACGTCGCTGAAGAAGCTGGCGGCGAGCGAGAAGTGAACGGCGGAGCCGCCGAGCATCCGCTCACGCTCCCCGAACGGGGTTTTGACCGAGTCGAAGGCGATCGATCCAACTGCTGTCAGCGACAAAACGGCACTCCCAAACTTGGCTCGAAATTGTGTCCAGGCGCCGAAGAGCCGTCAGATCGGTCACCTACGATCCGCGGCCTTGCGACGAAGGCACGTGATCCTAGCTTTGGCCGCGGTGCTGGTGATCGCCGTGGCGGTCCCCGCGCTCGGCAGCGGGGGCACGCTTTTCGGTCTGGCGACCCACGCGAACAAAAAGGCCGAGCGCGCGCTTCATCGTTCCAAGCGGGCGCTGAAGCGAGCAAGCCGGGGTTTGAAGCGCGGGCACAACGCTCGGCTGCTCGCCAGCGGAGTGAGCCAGACCGTCGACTCGACGCGGGTCCAGTCGGCCGTGGCTTCCGGCCCCGACTCCACGAACATCGACACCAGCTTTGAGGACCTCGGTGGCCCGCGGCTGGCCGTCACCGTTCCCTCCTCGGGTCTGATCGAAGTCTGGGCACAGGTGACGATGTCCGACGACGGCACCGTGTCGCTGTACCAGGACGGACAGCCGATGCCGGGGCAGAGCCAGTTTTGCGATAGCACAGGCTCTAACGCCGGCGCCCTGATGTCCTCCTCGGCGGGACAGCCAATCACGATCGCGACCCCCGGCACCCTGGGGATCATCTGCGGTACGGACGGCGCCCCAGGGCCGGTCCTCTTCAAGACCTCGGCCGGCCAGCACACCTATGAGCTTCGCTACGCCACCTGCGGCTGCGCGGGCTCGGTCGACTTCACTGACCGAAAGCTGTTCGTCGCGCCTCGTCTCTGAGCATCGCATCGCCAGGTGCGACAGACTCCCCACCGCTGTGAAGGCTGTGCAGATCAAGGAGTTCGGCGGTCCCGAGGTGCTCGAGCACACCGAGCTGCCGAACCCCGAGCCCGGTGACGGTGAGGTGCTGGTGCAGGTCGTGCGCTCCGGCATCAACTTCGCCGACACCCACGTGACCCGCAACGACTACCTGGCTGACCAGCAGCTGCCGCTGGTACCGGGTGCTGAGATCAGCGGCACGACACCCGACGGCCGTCGGGTCGCGGCGCTGCTGATGAACGGTGGCTACGCGGAGCAGGTCTCGGTCCCCGAGGCTGCGCTTATCCCGGTGCCGGACGAGGTCGACGACGACCAGGCCGCGGCGCTGCTCTTGCAGGGCCTCACCGCCTGGAGCCTGCTCAACCTCTCGGCCCGGGTCGAGTCCGGCGAGAGCGTCGTGGTGGAGGCCGCCGCGGGCGGAACCGGCAGCCTTTCCGTGCAACTCGCAAAGCGCGCCGGCGCCGGCCGGGTGATCGCCCTCGCCTCCAGCGAGGAAAAGCGGGCGCTGACCCTCGAGCTGGGTGCCGACGCCGCCGTCGACTCTCGCGCCGACGACCTGGGCGAGCAGATCCTCGCCGCCAACGACGGGGAGATGGTCGACGTTGTGCTGGAGATGAGCGGCGGTGAGGCATTCGAGGCGACTCTTGGGGTGCTGGCGCCGTTCGGCCGCCTTGTGGCATTCGGGATTGCCTCGCGCGAGGAGAACGAGGTCCGCACCGGAACTCTGATGCGCAGTGGCCGCGCCGTGATCGGCTTCTGGCTCGTTCACCTGTTCAGCCGCCCAGACGTTCTGCGCCGCGGCATCGAGGAGCTTTTCGGCGGCGCCGCAAGCGGCGAACTGAAGGCTGTGATCGGGGACGTTTACCCGCTCTCGGAGGCGCAGCGCGCACACGAGGACATCGCGGGCCGGCGCAGCCAGGGCAAATTGCTGCTGGACCCCAGCCGTTAGCCGCACGCTACGCTGACCGGCCGCTATGACAGCGTTTCACGAACTGGGCCTGCAGCCCGAAATCCAAACGGCCCTTGACGAGTTGGGCTACACCGAGCCGACTCCGATCCAGGAGCAGGCGATTCCCGAGCTGCTCGCAGGCCACGACGTGATCGGGCAGGCCCAGACCGGGACCGGTAAGACGGCGGCGTTTGGTCTGCCGCTGCTCCAGTACCTCGATCCCTCGAGCAACGACGTGCAGGGGATCGTGCTGACGCCGACCCGCGAGCTCTGCATCCAGGTCACCCAGGCACTGCGCGCCTACGCCGAGCACCTGCCGGTCGAGATCGTGGCGGTGTTCGGAGGCGCGCCGATTCGCTCCCAGCAGGCGCAGCTTCGCGCCGGCGCCCAGGTTGTGGTAGCGACGGTGGGGCGGATGATGGACCTGATGTCGCGCCGCTCGCTGGTGCTGACCTCGGCGCGCTACGTGGTGCTCGACGAGGCCGACGAGATGCTCGACCTGGGCTTTATCGAGGACGTGGAGCGCATCCTGCGCCAATGCCCCAACGGGCGCCAGACGGGTTTGTTCTCGGCGACCATGCCGCCGCCGGTCAGGCGCCTCGCCGAGCAATACATGTACGACGCGGTGACGATCCACATCACCCCACGCAAGCTCACCGTGGACGCGATCGAGCAGGCCTATCTGGAGGTGCCGGGTCGCGAGAAGGCCGCAAAGTTGATCGAGCTGCTGCGCGCCGAGGAGCCCGAGCAGGCGATCATCTTCTGCCGCACCAAGATCGGCGCGACGCGGCTGGACAAGACGCTCCAGGAGCGCGGTCTAGACGTCAAAGCCCTGCACGGCGACATGAGCCAGGGCCAGCGCGACGGCGTGATGATCTCCTTCAAGGAGCACCGCGTCCGTTTGTTGGTTGCCACCGACATCGCCGCCCGGGGGCTGGACATCGAGCACGTCACCCACGTCATCAATTACGACGTCCCCGACACCACCGATGCCTACGTGCACCGGATCGGCCGCACCGGTCGCGTCGGACGCACCGGTCGCGCGATCACCCTTGTGACCCCGACCCAGAGCAAGGAGATCCCGCGCATCGAGCGCGAGGCCAAGGTAAGCATCGGTGCCTGGGAGCCGCCCGAGGAGCGCCTCGAGCACGCGCCGCGCCCGCGGCGGCGCAGCAAAACGGAGCGCAAGCGCGACGACAATGGCGCCGCGGATCGCGGCCTGGTGAAGCTGTTCGTGAACCGGGGCCGTCGCAGCGGGGTCAGCGAGGAGGACCTGCGCTTCGCTCTGCTCGAAGGGGCGGTTTTGCCCGAGGAGTCGATCGACTCGATTCGGGTGCTGGAGCGCTTCTCCTTCGTCGAGCTGGCACCCGATGCCGCCGACCAGGCGGTCGAGCGCCTCGACGGCACCAAGCTCAAGGGCCGCCAGCTCCGCCTCGAGGTCGCCCGCAAGTAACAATTGCGGCGCCTTTGGCGCCTGACATGCCAGTGCCGCGGCGCAACGCCGCGGCAAACATCAACTGGCCGTAAGGCTTGCGATCCGGCCCAGCAGGTCCTCGAAGTCGATCGGCTTGGCGATGCAGCCGCTGGCCCCCAGGCCCTCCGCCTGGTTGAGCGTCTCCTCCTCGCGGTGGGCGCTGACGATCAGGATCGGGGTCTCGCTGCCCTCGTCGCGCAAGGTGCGGAGCACGTCGAGCCCCGACATTCGCGGCATCATCGCGTCGAGCAGGATCAGGTCGGGTTCCTGACCGGGATCGGTCTCAGCCAGCGCCTCGACGACCTCCTGCCCGTCGGCTGCTGTCGAGACCTCATAGCCCTCCATCTCCAACCGCGTGCGGAGCAGCAGCAGGATGGTCTCGGAGTCGTCGGCGACCAGGACCCTGGTCATCAACTCTTGACCGCCGCGGCGGCCGGTTCCTCGACCGCCTCTGTGGCGGAGAGGGCGGGAAGAACAATGCGGAATGTGGCGCCCTCGCCCTCCTTGGAAGTGACGCCAATCGCTCCGCCGTGCAACTCGATCAAAGACTTGACGATCGCCAGGCCGAGGCCGGTTCCACCCACCCTCTGGGTGAGGCCCGCCTCGCCCCGGGTGAAACGGTCGAAGACGTGGTCGAGCTGGTCCGTGGGGATCCCGGGCCCGTCGTCGGACACCGCCACCTCGACCTCCGAGCCCACCGAGGTGGCCGTGACCTTGATCGTCGAGTCCTGGGGGCAGTACTCGGTCGCGTTTGTGAGCAGGTTGACCAAGACCTGCATTATGCGGTCCGGCTCGACGCTCACCTGAGGAAGGTCGGATTCGATCTCCACCTCGAGCCGCTGCTGGCGCGAGTTGGTCAGCCCCATGATCAGTCGCGCGGCGCCGGCGACGATCGGGCCGATCTCGCAGCGGACCGGGTTGATCGTCAGCCTGCCGGCGTCGCTGCGCGCGAGATCGAGCAGGTCGTTGAGCAGGCGGACCAGGTGACGGGTGTTGTCGAGGATGATCTCGACCGTCTCCGCGTGCTTGTCGGAGAGGTCGTCCCTTTCGAGCATCAGAAGCTCGGCAAAGCCCTGCACCGAAGTGAGCGGACTGCGCAGCTCGTGCGAAGCGGTGAGCACGAACTCGTCCTTCATCCTCTCCAGACGGGCGCGCTCGGAGACGTCGCGGATCGAGAGCACGCTGCCGCCCTCGGTACCCATCGGGGAGCCGGTGATCGCCAGCACCGTCCCGCCCTCGGGGGTGCGCAGCTCACCCCGCTCGATGCCAGCCAGCAGGCGCTCGACCTTTCGCGGGGTAACCGTGTCTGAGACCAGGACCTCGCGGACCTTCGAGCCGATCGTTGCACCGGACATCAACCTTCTGGCCGCGGGGTTGGCGTCGGTCACGACCCCGCTGGAGTCGACGGTGAGGACGCCGTCGCCGAGGCTCTCCAGCGTCACCTGGAGGCGCCGCCGGCCCTCCTCGAGGCCGCGGTAGGCGCCCTGAAGCTCGTCGGCCATCTCGTTGAAGGCGTTGCCCAGAGTTGCGGTCTCGGCCGGGCCGCCGACCTCGACCCTGGTCTGAAGATTGCCCTCCGCCAGCTCGCCGGACGCATCGACCAGCCGCTCCAAGGGGCGCCGCATCGACCTGATCGCCCCCGAGAAGAAGAGGACCGCCGCGACCAACCCCGCGATCAGCCCCACTCCGACAAGCAGCTGGGTCTGGCGGTTGTCGTCGTCGAACTTGTTGCGCAGGTCGGCCCGTTCGTTCTGCTGGTCGGCGATCAACGCGTCTACCTTGGAGTCCACCCTTGTCTTGAGCGCTTGCTGGCGCGCCGCGGGTGGCGCGCGGCCGGCGAGCACGGGCTCCGCCACCAAACGGCGCCAACGCTTCTCCGCGGCGACCTCCTGGGCCAGCAGCTTTTGGGCCGGTCCGTTGCCGTCGGTTAGGTCCCCGGCCGCACTCCCCTGGGCGGCGAAGACGCTGGAATTCGTGGCCACGCTGCGCCGGGCGGCGGCTCTGTCGGCGGCTGCCCCGCGCAGGGCCGCCTGCTCGGCCAGGAAGGCCTGGCGCATGTGCTCACTCGTCAACTCGAGCTGGTACGAACGGCTGTTCGAGTTCTCGTAATCCTGGCGGAGCTGGAACAGGTGTGAGACGCCGTAGACCGTCAGGCCGGCAAGGACTGCAAACATGCCTGCAAATACGAGCCTGAGCCTGTTGGCGAGCGATGGGTTCACACGAGTCGCCTCCCTCGCACTACACTAACGCCGGCAAGCCAAATGTGACGCATTAGCGTCGTATCGGCAGCTATGCAAGACGCGATTACTCATGACACGCTTGCGCAGGATTGGCGCCGGCGGATGGTTGCCCGCAGCACGCTCTGCGCTTTGCTGCTCGCGATTCCAGTCCTTGCGGCCGCGGCGATCGGTGTCAGCGCCGGGCCAGGCGGTCTTCCGTTCGGGATCAGTTCGCTGGTCAACGGACCCAGCGGGTCATCGGTAGGCATCGGCGGCAAGGCAGGCATCACCGGCTTGCCGCCCACCGCCTCGGTGCCCACGGTCTCCAGGGCCGCGGCTCCGAACGGCGGCGCGGCCGGCGGCGGCTCCGGCGGCGGCGCGGCCGGCGGGGGCTCCGGTGGCGGCGGTGGTGGCGCACCCGTTGGGTCGACCGGGAGCGGCGGGAGCGGCTCCAGTGGTGGCGGTGGCGGCTCTTCCGGCGGCGGGAGTACCACAATCCCGGATCCGACAGGCACCAACCCTGACGGCGGCGCCCCCGGCATCACCGTGCCCAACCTCCCGAGCCTGCCCAATCCACCCAGCCTCCCGGGTGCCGGCAGCGGCAGCAGCGGCGGCGCGGGCAACACGGTCGGCGGCCTGCTCGGCGGCTAGCAAGAGCTAGGCGCCCTGCTCTCGATAGCGCTCGCCCTAGGCTCCAGCCTGTCCTGGGGCGTTTCGGACTTCATCGGCGGCCTGCAGAGCCGGCGCATGTCGGTGCTGACCGTGATGGTGGTCAGCCAGCCGATCGGGTTGCTGTTGGTGCTGGTCGTCGCGCTGGCGGCCGGGGGCAGCGTGCCGCCGGGGGGCCCGATGGCAGCGGCGATCGGAGGCGGGGTGGCGGGAGCCTTCGCCCTCGGCTGCTTCTACTCGGCGATGGCGGCGGGGCCGATCAGCATCGTGGCGCCGATCTCCTCGCTCGGTGCGGTGGTGCCGATCACGGTGGGCCTTGCCGGCGGCGAGCAGCCAGCGGCGGTTCAGGTCGTTGGCCTGGTCGTGGTCCTGGCGGGGATTGCGCTGGCCGTGCGCGAGGTCGAGCACCCCGGGGCGGTCGAGGTGCCACGTCGCGGCGTCGTGCTTGCGGTCCTCGCCGGCCTCGGCTTCGGGATCTTCTTCACCGGGATTCACGCAGCCGCCGGGCACGATCCGTTCTGGGCCGTGGTGGCCGCGCGCGGCGGCGGTTCGGCCGCCGTCGTCCTCGCTGCTCTCGCGGTCTCGACACCGCTGGTTGTGAGTCGCGCCGCCCTGCCGCCGCTGCTGGCGATCGCGGTGCTCGACACCCTGGCCAACGTCCTGTTCGCGGGGGCGAGCAGCGAGGGGCTGCTGGCGCTGGTGGCCGTCGCCGCGTCGCTGTATCCGGTGGCGACGATCCTGCTGGCCCGCGTCGTGCTCGGCGAGCGGCTCGCTCGGGTTCAGCAAGCCGGGGTCGTGCTCGCCCTTGGCGGAGTGGCGATGATCGCGGCTGGCTAGGCGCCGGCCGCCAGCTGCACGCCGAGCAGCTCCTCGACCCGGGAGATCGTCTCGGCGGCGTCGCGATGCAGTACCGCGGTCATCCCCACCGCCTCGGCGCCGGCGCAGTTCTCGCGCAGATCGTCGACGAACACGCAGTCCTCGGGCCCGACGCCGAGCCGCTCGGCCGCCAGCAGGTAGATCTCGGGCTGGGGCTTGTGAAGGCCGACCTCGGCCGAGATCACGACCTCGTCGAACAGGCTGCGGATCTCGTCGGTGTAGTGGTCCATCACCCAGGAGTTTGAGATCAGCCCGGTGGGCACCCCCGCGTCCCGCGCCCGCCCAACCGCTTCCAGCATCGGCTGATCGGGCTGCAGCCCGGCGAACAGGCCCTCGACCAGCCCGGCGGGCTCGGTGCCGAGCAGCGCCGCGAAGCGACGCTCGAAATCGGCCGGCTCGACCTCGCCGGTCTCCAGCCCGCGCAGCGTGGCGAGCGCATCTGGGTTCTCCCGGAACAGCTGCTTTGCAGCGCCGGCATCGAGCCCGCGCTGCTCGCAGAAAGCGGCGAAGCTGGACCAGATGTCGGTGGTCAGCACGCCGCCGAAGTCGACGAGCAGGGCTTTTTGGGTCGAGTCGGGGGACATATGCTTGGGCATATGTTCTTCGCGGAGCGTCAGCGACGCGTCAGGCTGGTCAGGCGCCGGAGGCGCCGCAATTAATGCGCGATGAGGCTACACCGACAACCGAGGTGCCGGACGGCATCGACCGCGCCGGGATCGAGGATTGGTTCGAGGCCAACGTCAGTGGCGTCGAGCTGCCGCTGTCGTTCCGCAAGATCTCCGGCGGACACTCCAACCTCACCTATGAGGTCGGCGACGCGGCCGGCCGGCGCTGGGCCTTGCGCAGGCCGCCGCTGGGCAAGCGGCTCGGCTCGGCCCACGACATGGGCCGCGAGCAGAAGGTGGTCTCGGCGCTGGCGACGACCGACGTTCCGGTGGCTCCGATCGCCGGCTTCTGCGAGGACGAGTCAGTCAACGGCGCGCCCTTCTACGTGATGGAGTTCGTCGAGGGCCCGATCCTGCGCTCGCAGGTGGAGGTCGAGGAGTTCTTCGACGAGTCAGAGCGCCACGCGATCGGCGAGCGCGTGGTTGACACCCTGGTCGACATCCACTCGGTCGACGTCGACGCCGTGGGGCTCGGGGACCTCGGCAAGAAGGAGGACTACGTCGCGCGCCAGCTTCACCGTTGGCAGGGCCAGTGGCGCAAGTCGAAGAGCCGCGACCTGCCGGTCGTCGATGAGGTGCACGATCGACTCGTGGCCCGGATCCCCGAGCAGGGCCCGGCGACGATCGTCCACGGCGACTACCGACTCGACAACATGATCCTCGCCGACTCCGGCGAGGTCGCGGCCGTTGTCGACTGGGAGCTGTGCACACTTGGCGACCCTCTGGCCGACGTCGGCCTGCTGTTCGTCTATTGGTCGCAGCCCGGCGATCAGCTCACGGCACTGATGCAGCCGCCGACGCTGGCGCCAGGGTTTCCCTCCCGGGATGAGCTGATGGGGCGTTATGCCGAGCGTTCCGGACGCGACCTCGGCCAGCTCGACTTCTACGTCGCGCTCGCGCGCTGGAAGCTGGCGATCATCCTCGAGGGGGTCTACTCGCGATACGCCGCCGGCCAGTACGGCAAGACCGACCAGGGGATCGATGAGTTCTCGAAGTCGGTCGAGGACCTCGCCAACGCCGCGGCGGAGGCCGAAGCGCGGCTCGGCTGATCGGGGCGAGCGTCGCCGTCAGCCCGCGGTCTTTGCGGGCTCCGGGGCCGCGCCGTCTGACGCGGTGCCTTCCCCGGCCAGCTTCGCCCGCCGGTTGAGCTCGCGCCGCGCGATCACCATCTTGTGCACCTCGTCGGGGCCGTCGGCGAGCCGCAGCATGCGGCTGAAGCGCCACAGCGCCGCCAGCGGCGTGTCGTCGGTCATCCCGAGGCTGCCGTGGGTCTGGATCGCGCGGTCGAGGACGTCCATCACCACGTTGGCGGCCACCACCTTGATCATCGAGATCTCCTGGCGGGCGGCGCGCTTTCCGTCGGTGTCCATCTTCCAGGCCGCGTAGAGGGTCAGCAGCCGGGCCTGGTCGACCTCCATACGCGACTTGGCGACGAAGTCCTGGATGAACTGCTTGTCGGCCAGCGGGCCGCCGAACGCATGACGCGAGTTGGCGCGGTCGCACATCATCTCGATCGCCCGCTCGGCGGTGCCGATTGCCCGCATACAGTGGTGGATGCGGCCGGGGCCGAGCCGGTCCTGGGCGATCACGAAGCCGGCGCCTCGCTCGCCGAGCAGGTTGTCGGCCGGCACCCGGCAGTCCTCGTAACGGATCTCGCAGTGACCGGGTCCCTTGTCATGTCCCATGACCGGGATCGGCCGGATCAGGTCAAAGCCGGGGTTGTCGGTGGGGACGAGGATCATGCTGGCCCGCGCGTAGGGGTGGCCTTCCGGCTCGGTGACCACCATCGCGATCGCGAGCGAGGCGCCGACGGCGCCCGAGGTGAACCACTTGTGGCCGTTGATCAACCACTCGTCGCCGTCCAGCTCGCCGCTTGCCTGAAGTGACGTCGGGTCGGAGCCCGAGACATCGGGCTCGGTCATCGAGAAGCAGGAGCGGATTTCTCCCTCGAGCAGCGGCTGCAGCCACTGCTCCTTCTGCTCGTCGGTGCCGTGCTCGGCGAGGATCTCCATGTTGCCGGTGTCGGGCGCCGAGCAGTTGAGGGCCATCGGCGCCAGCACCGGGCTGCGCCCCATCTCCTCGCAGAGGATCCCGTACTCCCAGTTCGCGAGCCCGGGCCCGTAGCGCTCGTCGGGCATGAACAGGTTCCAGAGCCCCTCCGAGCGCGCCCGCTCGCGGACCTCGCGAATGATCGCCGGGTAGGCGACGCCGGGGCCGACCTCCTCGTCGAGCGCCTCCGCCGCCTCGCGCTCGTTCGGGTAGACGTGCTCGTCCATGAAGGAGCGGATTCGCTCCAGAAGCTCGGTGACCTGGGGCGACGGGGAGAAGTCCATCGCCTGAAACCTACCGCGTGCGGCGATTTACCCTCGCCTGGTGGCCGGCGTTAGCCGGCGCGCCGGTAACGGGCGAAGAGCTCGCTGCGCTCTTCCAGCAGCCAGGCCAGCTCCCAGAAGCCGATCTGGGGAAGGTCTCCCTCGAGAATGCGCGGTTCCTGGCCCCCGGGGAGCTTCGGGGCGATGGTCAGGAACAGCTCGTCGACGAGGCCGGTCGCCTGTAGCTGGTTGTGCAGGCCGGGCCCGCCCTCGCAGAGCAGGGCGCGTATCCCCCGCTCCTCGCGCAGGTGGCGAAGGGCTTCCGCGATGTCGACGCCGACCTCGTGGCGCTCCACCCGAACCGGGGTCTCGGTCTGCGGTGGCTCCGCCTCCGATGCCGTGAAGATCAGCACCCGCCCGCCGCCGTCGGTGAACAGCGGCGCGTCCCAGGGCAGGTCGAGGCGCCCGGAGACGATCACCGCGAGCGGGTCGTGGGGGAGGCCGATCCGCTCTCGTCGGGCGCGCAGCGCCGGGTCGGAGACGATGCGCCCGTAGCGCTCGGCGCGCATCGTGCCGGCGCCGATCATCACCGCGTCGACGCGGGTGCGCAGCATCTGCAGCATCTCGGTGTCGGTGTCGGAGCCGATCGCGCCGGAGCGCCCCTCGATCGCGGCCCGCCCGTCGAGGGTGGTGGCGAAGTTGACCACCACGTAGGGGCGGTCGGTATAGCCGAGGTCGACCAGATCGAGGCCCGAAAGCTGCTGTTCGACCGTCGTCGGGCCCGGGTTGGGAAGGAGGCGCTGCATCCCCACCCCTTATACCGGCTGACCGGCGGGCTAACCGGGCCCGATCTCGTCCAGGTGCTCGACGTTGGCGCGGTCCTCGGGTTCGCTGCTGGGGGCGGCGCCGAACCAGGCGTCGAGGATCTCGGCCAGCTTGGGCTCCGAGGTCGCCCGCAGACTGAGCGCCAGCACGTTGGCGTCGTTCCAGTGCCGGGCGCCCTCCGCGGTCTGCGCGTCGCCGCAGAGCGCCGCGCGGATGCCCGACACCTTGTTGGCGGCGATCGAAGCGCCAGTGCCGGTCCAGCAGCAGACGATCGCCTGATCGGCGCGGCCTTCGGCGACGTCGCGAGCCGCCGCCTCGGAGGCCCAGGCCCAGTCGTCGCGCTCCTCGTCGGAGAGCGCCCCGTGGACGAGCGGCTCGTGGCCGCGCTTGCGCAGCTCCTCGACCACCGGCCCGGCCACCCCGACCAGCTCGTCAGCCGCCACGGAGATCTTCATGGCGCTCAGTACTCGTGCCAGCCGTCGAAATGGCGGTCGGCGAACTCCTGAAGGCCCGCCACGTCGTCGCGGAACCAGCCCCGCATTCGCTCGAACAGCTCGTCGGAGAGCTCCGGCTTCGGAGCCGAGGGCTTCTCGGGGTCGTGGACGACCTTCTCCACCATCCAGCGCAGCGATTCCGGCAGGCGGTCGAAGTTGCGATCGAAGGAGCGCAGCCCCGGCAGCTTTACCAGCCGCTCCATCACCTGGTACCTGTCGCCCTGCTTGGCGCTCGACTTCTCCCACTCGCGGTCGAACTGCTCGTGGGTGAAGGCCTCGTCGACCCCGACGAAGCGAAACGCCTTGCGCATCGTCTCCTCGCGATTGGCCTGTAGCTCCTCCTGGGTGATCACCTCGATCTGCTCGCGGTCGAAGCGCTCCAGATAGGGCTGTAGCTGCATCCAGAACATCGAGCGCTGCACGTAGGCGCAGTCGGGGCGCGAGAGCACCTCATCGAGCTCGCAGGTCTCATATCCGGCCCCCTTCGCGTGCACCCAGTGCGAGAGGATCCGCTTGATCGGGTCGCGCACCATGTAGAGCAGCTTGGCGTCCGGGCAGTGGCGCTGGATCCGCTCCGCGACGCCGTCGAAGCGGGGCAGGTTGGTGTAGTGAGGCGACGACTCGCCCCGGACCGGGAGGCGATCGTCGAACCGCGCCTCGTACCAGTCCAGGCCGAGGTCCCAGTTGAGCTCCTCGACGAAGAAGTTGAGCTCCTTCGGCTTTGACATCTGGACGTCGGGGTGCAGGCCGAGGTAGTGGTGGATGCTGGTCGTCCCGCACTTCAGCCCGCCGATGATGATCAGGTTTGGGAGCGCCGCGTGGCGCCTGCGCCGACGCGGGATTCGCTTGCCGCGGTCGCCCGTGAATCGCTCACGGGCACGCGCACACATCGCCTCGTCGGAGGGGTCGGGGGGGGCGTTGGAGGGGGTCTGGAACTGTGTCCGGGTCTCGGGCACGGCCGGCTAGTGTAGCTTCGCCCCGTGACCCTGACGCCCTGGCGCGGCCCCGGCCCCGGTCGCCCCGACCTGCCGCTCCCGCCCGATCCAATGCCGATGTTTCGTGGGGGGCGGATGCGCAAGCGCTGGCGCTACGTTGGTGTCTACGCGCCCGAGGTCATGCTCTGCGCCGCGCGGGCGGAGATCGGGCCGTTTCGGCAGAGCTTTTGGGCGGTCTGGGACCGTGAAGGCCGGCGTCGTCATGCCCACACCCGCGTCCTGCCAGGGGGCGGTGAGGTGACGATGGACGGGCCCGAGGTCCGGGTGCAGGGGCGTGAGGTGGCGGCGGAGCTTCACTTCGGCGACGCGGCGCCGGTCGAGTCGGTGTGCCCGAGCGGCGAGCGCGGCTACGGGTGGACCCGCAAGCGGGCCGGGGTCCCGGTCAGCGGCACGATCGACGCAGGCGGACGGCGCTGGCAGGTCCAGGCACGCGGCGTCGACGACGAGTCGGCCGGATATCACCAGCGTCACACGAGCTGGCACTGGTCGGCCGGCGTGGGGCGGGCCGCCGACGGCCAGGTGGTGGCCTGGAACCTGGTCTCCGGCATCAACGACCCAGAGGAGCGCAGCGAGCGCGGCATCTGGCTCGGCGGCGTTCCCCACGAGCCCCGCCCGGTGTCCTTCTCGGGCCTCGAGGCGATCGAGTTCGCCGACGGCGCCCGGCTTGCCTTCGAGGCCGAAAGCGAGCGGGCACGCAACGACAACCTGCTGGTCTTCCGGTCCCGCTACCGGCACCGGTTCGGGACCTTCTCGGGGTCGCTCGACGGCGTCGAGCTGGGCGAGGGCTTCGGCGTCATGGAGGAGCACGAGGCGGTTTGGTGATCACGGTCCTGCCGCAGGCCAGCCTGGGCACGAGCTTCCGCTCCTTCTTCGACGCGGCGGGGCAGTTCTTCGGCCACCTCGCCGACATCTCCTGGGGCCCGCTGATCCTCGCGCTGCTCCTTCTGCTTGCCATGTACCTGGCTCGGGCGCGGGCCTGGCAGAACATCCTCCACGCGGCCTACCCGGAGACCCGGGTTCCGTTCCGCGGCGTAGCCGGCGCCTACCTGGCGGGTGCCGGGATCAACGCGGTGATCCCGGCGAGGGTCGGAGACGCAACCAAGATCCTGCTGGCCCGGGGTCAGATCAGGCACTCGACCTATCCGGCGATCACCTCGTCGTTCCTGGTCCAGTCGATCTTCGACACGGCGGCCGGGGTGCTGGTCCTCGCCTATGCGCTGACCCAGGGACTGCTGCCGCGTCCGCCCGAGCTGCCCGACCTGCCCGCCTTCGAGATCTCCTTCTGGGCCCAGCACCCACAGTTGCTGGTGCTCGCGGTCACGGTGCTGGCGGTGGGTTTGTTGATCGTGTTCGCGATCAGTGCCCGCCGCGCCGAGAAGTTCTGGCAGCGGATCAAGCAGGGGGTCGCGATCCTCACCGAGCCGCGCCGCTTCGTCCGCGAGGTCGTCTCGTGGCAGGCGGCAGGCTGGCTGTGCCGCTTCGCCGCCTTCTGGTTCTTTCTCGAGGCCTTCGGGATCGGGGGGTCGTTCCAGAACGTGGCGTTGGTGATGAGTGTGCAGGCGATCTCCACCATGCTGCCGTTCACCCCCGGCGGGGCGGGCGCCCAGCAGGCGTTGCTGCTCGCGACGTTGCAGGGACCGTCGCGGACCGCCGTCCTCTCCTTTTCGGTCGGAACCCAGATCGCGTTGGCCGCGTGGTCGGCGTTTCTCGGCTTCGCCGCGTTGTTGCTGATCTTCCGCACCACCAACTGGCGCGCCCTGATCCACGCGGCCGAGAGCGAGGCGAAAGCGGAGCAGGTAAAGCAGGATGCGGCCGAAAAGGCGGGGGCGCAGGCGTGAGGGCGGGCGCCCCTACTCCCGCAGCCCGGCGGCTTCGAGGGCCGCATCCTCGTCGTAAAACTCCCGGTAGCGCAGGATCTTGCCGTCCCGAAGCGTGAAAATGACGTAGATCCGCGAGCTCACACTCGCCCCGCTCGTCACTCCGCGGCCGTGCTCGCGTGCGAAGACCAGCACGTCGTCGCCGCAATCGACGAAGCGTTCGGCTTCGCTGCCGTACTCGTCCCAGTGCTCGAGCCACCGCTCCCACGATTCACGCACCCCTCATGTCCGCGGTAGACGCGTCCGTCGGCACGCTGCGGATCCTCGACCCATTCGATCTCCTGATCACACGTTTGTGCGATCAGCTCCGGCAAGACCGCGAGCAGCGCCTGCTTGTCCATGTCCGCGGTTCCGGCAAGGAGGCCCTTTACGAACTCGACGTTCTCCTGCGACATCGCCGCCCAGTATCGCGCTTTGGCCTGGCGTGCCAGGCCGCTGCCGCTCAGGTCTCACCCCGGATAGATGCCCTGCAGCTTTCACTGCCAGGGCGGTCGCTCGCCGGGCGCAAAGCGGTACCGGTCCCGCCCCGGCAGCGTCTCCAACGGGACCAGGTTCGGGTCCTCGCGCAGCAGCACCGCGGTGCCGCTCGCGGCGGCGACGTCGGCGGGGGTCGCCCGGCGAATCTCCCGCTCCCAGCCCAGTCCCGGGAGGTAGAGCACCTTAGTAAACCGATGCAAGACCGACGGGCAGGGCATGAAGCGCCTACTCCCGCAGGCCGGCGGCTTCGAGAGCCTGGGTTCGATCCATGTAGCTGCGGACAAGGACCAACTTGCCGTCGCGGATCGTGTTGACAGTGCCAGTGTCGGTCTCCACGACGACACCGCTTTCACGGCCCTTGGCGACTTCATGGTGGAAGACGACAACGCTGTCGCCACCAGCATCGATGTACTTCTCGGCCCGCATCTCCATCCTCTCCCAGACCTCGAAGTAGTCGACGAACGCTTGCACGACCTCCTCTCGGCCCTTGTAGACGCGGCCCTCGTCGATTCCCCCCACCGTTGCGTGCCATTCGATCTCGGGGTGGAGCCCATTCAGCGCCGTTTCGATATCTCCGGCGAGGAAAGCGTCGTTCATGGCGCGAACAATCTCGACGTTCTCCTGCGACATCGCCTACTCCCGTAGCCCGGCCGCCTCGAGGGCCGCCGCCCTGTCGTCGTGCTCAAACAGGTAGACGATCTTCCCCTCGCGCACCTTGAAGTGCCCGTGAAGGCGAACGTCGACCTCGACCCCGCTGGCCTTACCCCGGGCGGTTATGTGAACCGAGGCAACGACGCTCTCGCCTTCCTCGATCACCTCCTCCAGATCGAATCGGTGCTCGTCCCAGGTGTCGAGCCACTGGTTCCTAATCCGCATGGCACCCTCGACGCCGTAGGACGGCGTGTGGCTTTCCTCAAACGGGGACCACTCGATTTCCGGATGGAGGGTGTGCCGGAACGCTTCAGTGTCGTTCTCGAAGGCCCAAAACCACCTCCGCACAACTTCGACGTTCTCCTCCGACATCGCCCGCGCAGTATCTCGCTTTGGCCTGACTTGCCACCGCTGCCGCTCACGGCTCTCACCCAGGGTAAATGCCGTCCAGCCGCCACTGCCAAGGCGGGCGCTCACCGGCCGGGAAGCGGTATTGGTTGCGTCCCGGCAGCGTCTCCAGCGGGACCAGGTTCGGGTCGTCGCGCAGCAGCACCGCGGTGCCGCTCGCGGCGGCGACGTCGGCGGGGGTCGCCCGGCGAATCTCCCGCTCCCAGCCCAGTCCCGGCCTGTAGCGCCAATAGCTGAGTTCGACGTAGCCGCGCGAGCGTCGCCGGTCGTCGATCGAGGTGAAGACCGTGGTGCGCCGGCCCGACGTTGTCAGGTGAAGCCCCTCGGGGCCGGGCCGCGGCACCGCGCAGCTCGGCTGGCGGCAATAGCGGAAGTCGACCGGCATCAGTGGCAGGCTCCCAGGGCCGAGGCGAGCGGCGAGCTGCGGCGCGAGAGCTCGGGCGAGACGGGCGAGCGGCCAGCCGTATGCCCGCACGAGTGGATGGTGGCGGCAGGCGTCGGGAAGGCGCGGCGCGCAGGCCATTCGACGGGCGATCGTCGCCCCGATCGCTCGGCCTCCATCCCGCGGCGGGCCGGCGGCGAAGGCGGACACGGCCGCGATCATCATCAGCGCGATCAGCGCCACCAGCCCCGCCTGCTCGACGCTCGCCGCACCGCGTTGGCCCGAAAGGATCCGAGGTTGCATGCGCGCGAAGGTAGAGGCGAGTGGCTCACGAGAGGCGCGACGATTGGGTCGCATCCCGGCGTCTCAAGCGACTAGCGACTAACGACTAGCGACTAATCTCTATTCCATGGAAGGCAGCGGCTTCAACATCTTTGGCGACCCCGAGGAGTTGCGTGCCAGGCTCGAGGAGCTGGCCGAGCAGGCCCAGTCGTCGCAGCGCGTCGCCTGGGCCGACAACGCGATCCGGCTCGCGGTCGAGATGACCGTCGCCGCGATCAACCAGCTCGATCTGACCGGTGGAAGCGACGAGCAGGCCGTGCAGGTGCGCGACGCGATCCGGATCGTCTTCCCGGAGGCTGTGACGCTGGTTCGCGAAGCGCGCGAAGGCTTCGCCTAGATGGCGCTTCCGGAATCGAGCGAGGCGTCGACCGCACTGGTCACTGGCGCCTCGTCGGGGATCGGTGCGGCGATCGCCACGTCTCTGGCCAGCCGGGGCCACGCGCTGACGCTGGTCGCCCGGCGCGAGGACCGGCTCACCGAGTTGGCGACCCAGCTTCACGAGCGCTTTGGCGTGCGCACCGGCGTCGTCGCCTGCAATCTCGCTGACCCCGCCGAGCGCGATCGGCTTGCCGCCAAGATCGCCGAGCTCGACCTCGATGTCGAGGTGCTGGTCAACAACGCCGGCTTCGGTTCCGCGGGCGACTTCGTCGACGCCGATCGCGAGCGCCAGGTCGAGATGGTGCGTGTCAACTGCGAGACGGTCGTCGACCTGACCGGCCGCTACGTGCCGGACATGGTGCAGCGCGGTCGCGGTGCGGTGATCAACGTCGCCTCGATGGCCGCCTTCCAGCCCCTGCCCAAGAACGCTACCTACGCCGCCACCAAGGCCTTCGTGCTCAGCTTCACAGAGGCGCTGCACCACGAGCTGAAGGGGGCCGGGGTGACTGCGAGCGCGGTCTGTCCGGGCCCGGTGCGGACCGAGTTCATGGACGCCGCGGGGATGGAGCGCACGGAGAGCACGCCGGACTTCATCTGGACCTCGGCCGAGGACGTCGCCGAGGAGGCGGTGAAGGCTGCGGAAGCCGGAAAGCGCGCGGTCGTGCCCGGGAGGATCAACTACGCGGGCTCATTGCTCGGCCGCTATTCGCCGCGCAAGATCGTCCTGCCGCTCAGCAGCCGGATTTGGAGTCGGGTCGAGTAGAGGGTCCGCTGCTCCTCAACGGGGTTGAGCTGAGCTGGCGCGACCGCGGCGCCGGCCCCCCGTTGTTGCTTCTGCACGAGACGGCGACGACAACGGCGATCTGGGAGCCCCTGATCGACGCGATCGGCGGCGACGCGCGCACGATCGCCCCCGATCGCCGCGGCTGGGGCGCCTCCGGTGCCCCGGAGCAGTACGCGGCGACCACGGTCGAGGAGCAGGCCGCCGACGCGGACGCGCTGCTGCGCGAGATCGACGCCGGACCGGCGGTCGTCTGCGGCGCCGGCCTCGGCGCCGTTGTTGCCCTCGAGCTGTTGCTGCGCCACCGCGACCTCGCCCGGGGGGCGGTCGTGGTCGAGCCGCCGTTGCTCGCCTTCCTGCCAGAGGCCACCCAGGGACTGGCGGTCGATCGCCAGCGGATCGCCGAGGCCGTGCAGGGGGGCGGGCCGGAAGCAGCGATCGACCTCTACCTCGGCGGCGGGCTACCGCACCTTGGGCCGGGTGCGGAGCGGATCCCAGACGCGGTCGGCGCCGAGGCGCGCCAGCGCCCGCTCAGCCTCTTCGCCGAGCTCGGCACGGTGCCCGCCTGGTCGTTGCGGACCGCCGAGATGCTGGCCACCGACGCGCCATCGCGGATCGTCGTCGGCGCCGCCACGCCGGCGCTCTTGCGCAGCACCTCCGAACAGCTCGCGCTTCGCCTCGGGGCCAGCGAGCTCGTGGACTTGGGTGGCGAGGGGCTGCCGCACGTCAGCCGTGCGCCCGAACTCGCGCGCCTGATCAGGGAATTGCTCTGAGTCGGCGCCGGCAGTTCACTCGAGCCGCAGCGTCAGCTCCAGCACTCCGCCGCGTCCGGCCAGCGCCGCGCCTGTCTCCAGCAGCACTGCTGCGAGCAGGACCAGCGGAGTGGCGACCACGCTGATGACCGCGTCGATGGCGCGTTGCCATGGCCGACCGGCGGGCGTGGCAACGGCCCGCCCCAATGCACCGAGCGCGACGTTGCGCCCCCAGGTGAACGAGTTCAGCAGCGTTCCCCACATCGACACGGCGCTGGCGCCGGGGCGCCAGCGCACCCGCGCGACCTGCTGGTCGCGACCGGAAGCCAGCCGCCGCACCGCCTCCGCTGTAAACAGGTAGCGCGACCCGGCCTCGATCAGCGCCCAGCCGCTGCCGCCCAGCGATGCCTGAAGGCTGGCGCGATTCGCGATCCGGTAGCGAGGGTCGTCCCCGCCTCTGACCCGCAGCTGCTCGAGTGCGGCAAGCGCCTCGGCCTCGTCGCCGGGGTCGCCGACGACGCCAAGCCCGCAGGCCTCACAACGACGCACCGGGGCGGCGTCGGGTGCGGTCGCCCAGCCGAACAGCGGCTCGCCGCAGGCGGGGCAGGGCGGGTTGGCGGGGCCGATTCCGGCCTCCAGTGGCACCGTGGAGGGACGAGCGCCGTTCGGCGCCACTAACTGGCCGCGGCGGCGGGCTCGGGCAGCGGCTCGACCTCCGCGTCGACCCCGAAGTCCGCCAGGGCGTCGAGGAAGGACCCGGGGTCGAACGCCTGCGCCGGCGCCAGGGCTCCGACGCGGTCAAAGGAGGGATCGGCCGCGAGCAACGCCCCGTGTGAGGTGGTCACCGCGGTAAGGCCATAGGGATCCGGACCGCTGACCGTGCCGCGCCGGATCTGCGAACCGGCCTTCGCCTCGCAGACGATCGTGAAACGGGTCCCGGCGCGGTCCTGCTCGCTGGGCCCTTCGGGCATGCGATCGACCAGGGCGCCGGCGGCGCGGCGCAGCGGCGTTCGCATCGCCAACCCCATCGCGGGCATCGCGACTGGCAGCAGCGGCACCAAGCGTCGCGGCGACACGGTGGTGGCGCTGAGCAGCGTGCGCACGTTGGCGGTCTCGACGTGGCGCGGCACGGTGATCTGCTCCCCTGAGGGGTAGCGCACCATCGGCTGCTCACCGACCGGCGCCGGGAAGCGCCAGTTGCCGCGGCTCACCTTCTGTGAGGCGGGGCGCCAGCCGCCGTCGCGCCACTCGAGGTCGCCGCCGCGCATGATCTCCATCGCCGACAGCATCGTGCCGCGGGTCGCCCCGAAGCCGCGCGTCCAGTAGGCGAGCGTGATCTCATCGAGCGGCTCCAGCCCGGCGGCGGTCAGCGACGCGATCAGGTCGCCGGGCACGTAGTCGAACCCCATCCCGGTGACCAGCGCCGCCCCCTGCTCCGCGGCGCGGTCCCCATAGCGGTCGAAGACCATCTTCATATAAGGCTGCTCGCCGGTCGTGTCTATGTAGTGGGTGCCGGTCTCTGCCGCGGCGGCGAGCACCGGCTCGCCGTGCAGCGTGAACGGCCCGGCGCAGGCGATCACCGCCGCGCACGGCTCCAGCAGCGAGCGCAGCGCCGCTTCGTCGTCAAGCGACGCGACCGCGACCGGGACGCCTCCGAGTCTCGTCGAGAGCGCGTTCAGCTTTCCCTGGCTGCGGCCGGCGATCACGAAGTCCGCCTCGCGGCGCTTCAGCTCCTCGGCGACCAGCGAGCCGGTGAAGCCGGTGGCGCCGTAGACGGCGATCGGACCCGTCTGCTTCGGCGAAGCCATATGCAGGGATGCTATGCGAGCGGCTGGGGTTCGCCTCGTTCGAAGCGCATCGCCGCGCGCGATCGGGCGGCGATACGGTACGGCTGTGCAGCTCCGAGAGATCATGACGGCGGGCGTGGTGACCGCCTCCGCGGATGTCAGCGCCTCCGAGGTCGCCCAGCGGATGCGCGACCACAACGTCGGCTCAGTGGTGATCGTCGAGCCCGACGGTTTGCCGATCGCGATGGTTACCGACCGCGACCTGGCGATGCGCGTGCTCGCCGACGGCTCAGATCCCTACACGCCGATCGGCGAGCGGGTCTCGCGCCCGCTGGTCAGCGGAGACCCCGACATGGAGCTCGAGGAGGCGGCGGCGCTGATGGTCCAGCACCGGGTGCGCCGCCTGCCGGTCGTCGATGCGGGCGAGCTGACCGGAATCGTCACCCTCGATGACATCGCGGTGCGGACCGGGAACCTCGAGGTCGCGCAGCGGATGACCCAGGAGGTCATCGAGGGCGCACTTCCCCAATTCTTCTTCCACGAGCGCGGCTGATGACCGACGAACGCACCCCAGCCGCACCGCCTCGCGGCACGCTCACCCCGACGCAGCGGCGCAATCGCGAGCGTGTCGAGTCGCTGATCGGGGTCGCGGCGCCATTCCTCGACCTGCTGCTCGCGGTTGGCGACCGCATCTCACGGATCGCCGAGCGGCAGGACCACGAGTACTACCCGGTGCGCGCAGACGAGCTGCCGCGCGAGGAGCGCAAGGGCGCCGCGACGGGCGACTGACGTGGACCCGAGTCAGATCATCGAGCGCGAGCGGCGCTGGGCAACCCCTGTCGCGCTGCTGACCATCCTTGGGGTGGTGCTGTTCGCGGTCTCGCTGGTTCTCCTCGCCAGCAAGTACGGGCAGGGCGGCAACGCCGAGCTGCTGCGCAAGGTCGACAAGGACTCTGGGACCTTGATCCTCGCCTACATGATCCGCGCGCTCGGCTCCGCGCTGTTGGCGGTCCCGCTCGTCTATCTGTTCCGGGCGGCCCTCGCCCGCAACGAGACGATGCGCGGGCAGCTGATCGGGTTGACCATCGCCGGCCCCCTGTTTCTGGCCGGCCTGGCCGTGGCCACCGGTCTCTCGCTGCACGCCGCGGCGCCGGATTTCGTCGCCAAGGGGATCGCCGGGACCGGCGATCACGCGGACAAGGTCGCCCAGAACGTCATCAGCGACCAATCGCTGAGCGGCCTCACTGTCGGCTTCGGAATCGCGGGCACGCTCGGATTTGCGGTCGCGATGGCCTACACCTGCTTCCACGCTATGCGGGTCGGCTTGTTGACCCGCTTCTGGGGCTCCCTGGGAGCCGCGCTCGGGGTGGCGTCGATCCTCGTCCTCCAGTACACGCTGCTGTGGATCGCCTACCTCGGCCTGCTGATCGGTGGCTGGACGCCGAAGGGCCGCCCGCCCGCCTGGGCCGAAGGCAAGGCGATCCCGTGGCCGACCGCGGGCGAGAAGGCCGCGGAGTCGTTGGAGGGCGAGTCTGATCCGCCGGCGAGCAGTGATCAGGATGGCGGCAGCGGCGACGGGGACGATGGCGAAGTTGGGACCGTGGTCAACCCCGTACGCCAGCCCGGCGAGCGCCGCAAGCGCAAGCGCCGCCGCTGAACGCCGCCCCGGCGTTTCAGGTGCAGGGCTTCCAGGGCTTCGCAGTCAGCGGGTATGACTTGCGAATCGAGCTGAACTGCAGCGCCTTGGCCCGCTTGCAGTACTTGCTCGGGCTGATCTCGTACTCGGCTTCGAAGACCGCCTTGCCGGCCTTGATGAAGGGAGAGAAGCGCCCGCACTCGTGGTATTGGAAGCACTGCTCGACGACCGCGAAGTCGAAGTCGCCGACCAGCTGCTTTGCCTGCTCTGGATCGTTCTTCAGCGCCACCGACATCCCGCGGCTGTGGACCTGCCTCGCAACCCAATGGTTGAAGCGGAGCTGGTCGGAGGCGGTGAGCGGAAAGCCGGTTGGGTTGGTGTAGCCGTTGATGTTGTCCGGCTCCACGGCGTCGAAGCCCTTGCGCTTGCACATGTCGAAGCGCTTCTTCAGCGGCGGCGCGAGCACCGAGATCTTGCGGATGTCCATCCAGCGCTCGCTAGGGAAGCCCTGGTAGCGCTTGCCGATCACCGACTTCGGGAACTGGTCCTTGTCGGGCCGGTAGTTCTCCCAGGAGCCGACGTCGAGGTAGCAGATCGCCTTGCGTCCCTGCGAATGGAGCTGGCGCACGACCCGGGGGGAGACGAAGAAGCCGTCGATCTCATAGACGCCGGCCGGGACCGAGGTGTCGATCGGACCCTGCAGCTGCCATTGCCAGGGCGCCGCGGTTGGCGCCGGATGCCAGGGGTCGGAGGCCGCGGCCTTGGAATCACCGCCACCACAGGCGGCGAGGGCCGGCAGGGCCAGCGCCATGAGCAGCAAGAAGACAAGCGTCAGTTTGCGTCCCGCCTTCAAGGAGCGGGGATGCTACGTCGCCGACGTTGCGCAGGGGTGAATATCCTCGCCAGAGTTCTCGAAAGGAGAGATCGATGACCCACCACACGCACAAACCGCTTCAGGGGCGCAACGCTGCGGTGATGATTGGCCCAGCCTTCGAGGACAGCGAGGCGACCTACCCCTACTACCGGCTTCGCGAGGCCGGGGCGGAGGTGACCATCATCGGCATCGAGGAGGGCGAGCTGAGCGGAAAGCACGGGCAGCCGCTGGAGGTCGAGCGCGCCGCCTCCGCGGTCGACGCCGACGAGCTGGACATCCTGGTGATCGCCGGCGGCATGGGGCCCGACAAGCTGCGTGCCGACCAGGGCGTTCTGGAGCTGGTGCGAGCGATGGACGCCGCCCGCAAGCCGGTCGCCTTCATCTGCCACGCTGGCTGGGTGCCGGTCTCGGCCGGGATCGTCGATGGGCGGCGGGTGACCTCCTATCCGACGATCGCCGACGACCTGCGCAACGCCGGTGCCGAGTGGGAGGACGCCGAGGTGGTCGTAGACGGCAACCTCGTCTCCTCGCGGCGCCCCGACGACCTGCCGGCGTTCATGCGCGAGCTGATCGGGGTCGCGGAGGGCGCCGCGTTGGCCGCGAGCTAGCGGCGGCGCGCGCGGCCCGACTCGACCACGCGAACAGCGAGCCCGAAGCTCAGCAGCACCAGCCCAAGGGTCGCCAGACGCAGCATGTCGGTGCCCGTCGACGGCAGCGAGCTGCTCGACCCAGCTGCGTCGGGCGCCCTTACCGCCGCCGACTCCGAGCCGGCCCCGGTGGGCGCGGCGCTCGACGAACCGCCGGGCGAGCTGGAGCTCCCCGAGCTCTTCGACCGTCCCCCGCCGGACCCGTTCGAGGTTCCGGACCCACCGGAACCCTTTGAGGAGGTTTTGGCCGCCAGCACGCGCACCGAGCCGGTCATGTCCGGGTGGATCGTGCACAAATAGAAGAAGGTGCCGGGTGTTTTGAACGTATGGCTGTAGATCGCGCCCGGGAGCAACAGGCCGGAGTCGAGCCCGTCGCCGGTGACGTCGTGGCCCTCCTCGGCCTGGCCGAGGTTTGTCCATAGCACCGTGTCGCCGGCCTGGACGGTGATCGGGCCCGGGTCAAAGAGAAAGTCGACGATCGAGACCGAATGCGAGGCAGAGGCATGGGCTCGCGAGACGGTCACGGCGGCGGACCCGGCGGCGGCCGGTGCCGCTGCGCCCGAGCCGGGTGGGGCGGCTGGGGGAGGTGGAACGGCCGGGGCAGGCGGGGCGGGAGGTGCCGAACCGGCCGCGTCGGCTGCCGGCGCAGCAGCTGCGGCAGCGTTGTCTTCGGCCGCCTGGGCGGAGGTCGCGGCCGGTGTCATGAGCGCGGCGGCGAGCACGACCGCCAGCGCCAGCGGGCGCAACCCTCCCGGGCGTGAATCGCGACGCGCCATCCGCACCATACTACGAGGCGACCGCGCCGAAGGTTCGACTCGCGCTCAGCCGAGGCCGCTGAGCCCCGGCGGGGCGTCTGAGTGAACGCCGGCCCCAACGTGTCGGCGGTGGTTGCGGATCTCGCTCAGCACCCGCTCCAGGCGCGGTTCGCGGGAGAGGTCGACGTGGCTCATCGCCGCGGCGACAGCCGGATGAACCGAGTTGATCCGCTCGAACATCGCCTGGGCGACCGCGCGATAGGTCGGGTGGCCCTCGCGCCCCGATCGCAGCTCGATCAGGTGCATTGCCTCGCGAGCGTTGAGGTCGAGGACGTAGCGGATCCGGTAGCCGAGGCAGAGCGCGTAGGTGGCGGCGTCGCGCAGGCCGGCCTCCTCCAGCCGCTCGAACTCAGTCCGTGAGATCTCCAGCGCCCGCTCGAACTCGTCGCCGAGGCCGGCTTCGCGGACCTCCTCCGGGACCCCGGCCCCGAGGTCGGGGGTGAGCCGCTGCCACTGACAGGTCAGCATGCGGTGACGCTGGAGGTCGCGGAAGCCCCCGTAGTCGCTGACGATCTCGAAGCGGTAGCGCAGCGCCTCGAAGCCGCGGCCCGGCCGGTAACGCCTGTTGCCGCGCTCGCCGACCAGGTCCGCGAGCAGCTGCGCCCGCTCCCTTGTGTCGAGGACGTCGAGCCGGGCGCGAATCTCGGTCTCGGGCACTTGTGCGGACTCGAACAGACAGGCGGCGAGTAGGTCCTCCTCCGAGCCATCGACGTGGATCAGCTCCACCGACGGGGCGTCGTCGGGCGCGCGGCGGTCGAGCCCAAGACGCCCGACCCAGCTCTCGGTCGCATCGCGGCGCGCCTGCAGATAGGAGATCCACTCGCCACCGCGGTCGGGGCGTTCAACCCTGGCCACGAAGCTCGGCATCACCTTCTGAAGCTCGGCCAGGATCATCGAGCCGAACTCGCGGGCCTCCGGGAGCGGCGAGGCCATCAACCGCAGAAGCAGCTGCTCGTAGGCCTGGCCGGAGGCGAATATCCCCACGTGGCTGACCGTGGCCGCTGGCAGCAGCCCGCGCAGCAGGTCCAGCGCCTTTGCCCGGATCGAGCGTCGCCAGGCCGGCTCGGGCTTATCGCCGCGTGGCCAGCGCTCCGCCGCCCAGACCTCGACCGTCTGCAGGGCTTCGGAGTAGATCGAGAACAGCTCGTCCATCGCGGTCGAGAACTGCGGCCCGAGCTGGCGGTCGGTGTAGTAGCGGTAGCCGCCGCCGGCGTCCTCGGGCATCGGCTGGTCATAGGGGATGTAGCGGGTCGACTGCTCCAGATAGGCGGCGAGGCGGCCGCGCTGCAGGACCTTGGTGAGAATGTTGGAGACCCACTCGCAGGCGATGTGCGCCCCGCCGACCTGGGCGATCGAGTCGTCGCCGTAGCCCATGAAGACGCGTTCGTAAAGGCCGGCCGCACGCTCGCCCTCCTCGCCGTCGAATGGACGGCCACCCTCCGGGATGTCCTCGGCGAACTCGTCCAGGAACAGGCGCCTCACCGTCCCCGGATAGCGCGAGTAGCGGGCGAACAGCGCCCCCTTCACCGTCTCGGGAAGGTTGGTGAGCGCGAACACGGGGCGGTCGAGGTTGGTGAAGTGGGGGGCGAGCAGCGCTTGCTCTTGATCTGTGAATGACTCGACCGGGTATCGCATCGGGCTGATGATCCTATGAATCGAATCGGCGGCGGACAGGGCGCCGATCAACGATCCTCTAGCCGGCCGGAGGCGGCGACGCCATCAGCTCGACCTTATGGTCGCCTGGGGCGATCGCGAAGCCGCGTCTGGCGCCCCACAGCTCCTGGGCCTCCTCGAACTCGAACCCCGAGGTACGCAGCCGCTCCACGGCGGCCTCGAAGTCCTCGGTGACCACGGCTGAGTGGCCGAGCGGCGGGGCGGTGGCGTCTTCGGTGTGAATCAGGTGGACCTGGGTTCCGTCACGCCCCAACCAGGTGACGTAGGGGGCAATCGGCTGCGGAGCCTTTGTGGGCTCAAACCCGAGCAGGCCCCAGAACTCGACCATGCGCTGGACCTGGTCCGGAGGAACCTCGAGCGAGACGTGTTGGAGCACGCGCCAAGGATCTCACGGGCTGCGACCTGAACCGACTCAGATCCTGAGCACACGCAGACCCTGAACACCCTCGAGCGCATCGAAGTCGGAATCTTGCGTACACACCGCGGCATCGTGCGCGACAGCCGTGGCCGCAATCCATGTGTCCTGGATTGGCGCTCTGGCCGACGATTGCCTGAGGTGGGCGACCAGGCTCGCGAAGGCCGAGGCCGCTGCGTCATCGATCGGCACCGCCGCGTACAGCTCGCGGACGCGATTCAGCGTCTGGATTCTCGCGGCGCGAGCATCCGTGTCCTCGGCGAGGTGCACGCCCAATTCGAGCTCCGCGAGGGTGACCACGGAGATCGTCGTCTCACCCGAAGGGAGGGCGCGCATCGACCGCTCCTGCTCCTCGGCGATGAGCACCGACGTGTCGAGGATCAGGCGAGTCAGAGCTGGTCCGTGGTGTCGGGGAGGGCGGCTCGCAGTTGGTTGACGAGGGCCGGATCGGCGAGCGCCCCATCCAACGCACGGTGCGCCTCCTCGCTCGGCACCCAGGTGCGCCGGCGCGGCAGCGGTGACAGCTCGGCTACCGGGCGTCGATCGACTGTCACCGTTATCCGCTCGCCGCTCTCCACGCGCCGCAGCACGGCGCTGATGTGGTTACGGAGGTCTCTGACCGACACCTTGTCGTCCATGCCACGAGCGTAGCATATGTGCTACGACCTGATTCAGCCCAGGCAGCGCGGTGCGTACGGCCTTCCTTCGTCAAGTCCGGCAGGAGGCAAGCTCGCCCCCTTCAGCAGGACCCCAGTCGGCGCAGCTTGCGGCGGTAGACCTGCATCGAGGCGTGCTTCCAGTCGCCGTGGGTTTGGTGCTTGAGGCTTGGCACCAGCTCGAGGTGGTACGGCGAGCTGAGGCTCTCGTTGTGGCCGATCACGTTGCGGATCTTGATCCCGAACCGACAGCGCAGGTACTGGGTGAGGCGCAGCGAGGCGCGTAGCTGCGGTCGGTTGCCGAGCACGTCGGCGTCCTTGAAGCCGACGTGCTCGATGCCAATTGCTGTGTAGTTGAGGCCGACGGTGTGGCGACAGCGGGTGGCGAGACGCACGAACTGGTAGCTGCGCCCGTTCGAGCCGACCCCGAAATGCGAGCAGACGTTGGGCAGCTCATGCAGCTCGGGGTCGGGATGGTCGGGGGCGAAGGTGTTGTAGAGGGCGTCGATGCTGTCGGTGACCGAGATGTGCTCGACGATCACGTGCGGGTTGATCAGCCGCCACCGAGCCTTGCCGTAATGGCGCTTCGAGTAGCCGGCCATCTCGCGCCTGCGGTGCGGTGGGAAGGGGATCAGCTTGCGGATGATCGGCGGGCGCGGCACCGACGACGCAGCGGCGCGTCCCGCGGCGCCAGCGGAGGAGGCGGGCGCGGCGCCGTCCCGGGCCACCTTCACGACCGATCGCGCGTCGCGCTTCGCCGCCCCGGCGGAGATCGATCCGCCGGGCAGCTCAACCACGAACGCCTTGGTGCCGGGGAAGGTGTGCTGTTGCCAGTCGATTGCCGTCCCACGCAGGTCCTCGCCGCGGCAGCGCTTCAAGGGAATCCCGGAGAGCTGGGAGAAGCGACGCTGCAGCGAGGCATCGCCGTGGCAGGGGGCGAGCACCTGGTCCCAGGGCTGGTGAAACCAGATGCTGACCTTCGACTGATGTTGCCCCACGAGCTTTCGCACCGCCCGCGACTCGGGCTCTGAGAACGGGTGCGGGCCCGGGTAGTAGCCCGAAGACGCTGCCACCCCGTCGCCAGCGGTAGGAGAAGTTTCGATTCAGGTCGACGCCGTGGGCGTTGCGGCGGGTGTGGTGGGCGAGGCCGTCGGGGTTGACGGTCTTCACGACCCACAGATCGACGCCCCCGATGCCCCGGTAGCGGCGCAGGATCTGGCGCGTCACCGCGGCGCCGGCGGCCTCGTCGCCGTGGATCACGGCGACAACCAGCGCCTTGCGGGGGCTGGTGGGATCGCCGACGCGCACCGCTGTGATCGCCCGCCCCTGCACCGAGTGGCCGAGCACGATCGGGTCGAGGCCACTCGCGCCCGCGGCGTACGGCCCCCGCAGGACGGTCAGCGTTGCGACCGCAAGGAACGCGACCGCCGCCATCGCCAGTGCCGCCCGGCGCCGGCCGGCGTTCACGGCAGAAACTGCGCCAGCGCGGCACCCGCGTGCTCAGCCCAGGCGACCAGCGGCTGCGGGATGACCCCGAAGAACACCGTCGCCGCCGCCGCCAGCAGCGCCGGGCCGACCAGGTAGGCGCGCCGCCCGGCGTCGGGGTCGATCGCGTCCGCCTCCGGGGAAGCGCCGGCGATCGCCGGCATCTCCGGTGTCGCCACGACCTCAGTGGCCGGCCGCATCCAGACCGCCGCCACCACCCGCAGGTAGTAGCCGAGCGAGACCATGGTGCCGATCGCGATCGCCACCGCGAGCCAGGTGTAGTTGCCGTCGACCAGCGCCTCGATCAGGAACAGCTTGCCCATGAAGCCCGAGGTCGCCGGAAGCCCGGCCAGCGCCAGCATCGAGATCGTCAGCGGCCAGGCGAGCAGCGGCCGCTCGCGTCCCAGTCCCTCGACCGAGCGGATGTCGTCGCCGTAGGGGGTCTCGCGCTCGCGGGCGACGATCACCGCGAAGGCGGCCATGTTCATAAGCGTGTAGACGGCGAGGTAGAAGACCAGCGCGTTGACCCCGGCCTTCGAGGCGACGACCAGGCCGCCCAGCATGTAGCCGGCCTGGGCCACCCCCGAGTAGCCGAGCATTCGCTTCAGCGACCGCTGATTGAGGGCGCCGATGTTGCCGATCCCGATCGAGATTGCCGCCAGCACCGCCAGCGCCACGTCCCAGTCGCCGGACTCAGGCGCCAGCGCGACGTCGAAGAAGCGCACGAAGACGGCGAACGCCGCCGCCTTGGTGGCGACCGCCATGAAGGCGGTGATCGGGGTGGGCGCGCCCTCGTAGACGTCCGGCGTCCACTGGTGGAAGGGTGCGATCGAGATCTTGAACGCGAGGCCGGTGGCGGCGAGCGCGATCCCCATCAGCACCAGCGGGTCGCCGAGCACTCCCGCCTTGCCAATCCCTTGCGCGATGCCGGTGAAGTCGGTGGACCCCGATCCGCCGTAGATGAATGCGAGCCCATAGAGCAGCGTCGCCGAGCCGAGAGAGCCGATGATCAGGTACTTGAGCCCCGACTCGAGCGACTTCTCATTCCGCAGATTCGTGGCGCAGAGGACGTAGAGGGGGATCGAGAGGGTCTCGATCGCGACGAAGAAGCTGATCAGGTTCTGCGCCTCGGCGAGCAGCGACATCCCCAGCACCGAGCCGAGCAGGAGCGTGTGGTACTCGCCGCCGCCGGCCTGCTCGACGGCCGGCTCTCGGAACGACAGCAGCACCGTGATCGCGGCGGCGAAGATCGCGATCAGCGCCACCGCCACCGCCAGCTCGTCGAGGCGCAGGGCCCCGGCGACCAGGTCCTTGCGCTCGCCCCATTGCCAGATGAAGAGCCCGGCCGCCGTGGCAAGGGTGGTCAGGGTGAAGAGCGGCACCGCGCTCTTGACGCGATCGAACACGCCGGCGATCAGCACGACGCAGATGCCAACGGTCAGCGCGATGATCGGCGAGACGCCCGCATAGTCGATAGTTGGCGCGTGGAAGTTCACTTCGCCACCAGGCCGAGATAGGTCGTCTTGTCGTTGCCGCCGGGGCAGCTATCGGAAAGATTCGTAGCGGGAGCGCTTCCAATCCCGGCGTACGAGATCGGATTGCACGCTGCCGCCACGGCCGCCTTTGCCGAATCGTCTGTCCGCTTCAGGATCACCTGTGGGTAGAACGCCAACGCCACGATGCACGCGACCAGCGGCGCCAGCACCAGCCCGTCTCGCAACTTGAGGTCGTGCGACTCGACCCGTTCTGGCTTGCGATTGTGCATCGTGCGCTGGTAGAGGCGCAGCGCGTAGTAGGCCGACATCACGATCCCGGTGGCGGCCACGAAGGCGAACACGATCTTCGCCTGGAACAGCGCGTTGAGGATGTAGAACTCGCCGATGAAGTTGGCCGAGCCGGGCATCGCCAGGGTGGCCAGCGCGACGATCAGGAACAGGGTCGCCAGCACCGGCGCTCGCAGCGCGCCCCCTCCCATCTCGCGTAGGTCCTCGGTCCCGGTGCGCTCAGCGAGCAGTGCGATGATCAGAATGATCGGCGCCACGACCAGGCCGTGGTTGACCATCTGGAGAAGCGCTCCATTGGCCCCGTCGGGGCGCAGCGCGAAGATCCCGGCGGTAATAAAGCCAAGCTGCGCGACCGAGGAGTAGCCGGCGATCAGCCGCACGTTGGTCTGCGTGAAGGCCATCACCGAGCCATAGAGGATCGAGGCCAGGGCGATCACCAGCACGGCCTCCTGGAAGTGGATCGTCGCGTCGGGGAACAGCGGCAGCACGATGCGCAGGAAGCCGTAGGCGCCGACCTTGGCAAGCACCCCGGAGAACACAGCCAAGGCTGGCAGCGGCGCCGCTCGATAGGCGTCGGGCATCCAGCCGTGCAGAAGGAAGGCCGGCATCTTGACCAGAAAGGCGGCGGCGAAGAAGCAGAAGATCCAGTACTGGCTGCCGCTCGAGAGGACGTGGTGCTGGAGGTCCGTGATCGAGAAGCTGATCGGGCCGCCATCGGCTGCAAGGATCGCGGTGGCGATTGCCCCGACCAGCATCAGCAGCGAGCCGACCAGGGTGTAGATGATCATCTTCAGTGTCGCCGCCGACGCACGCACGCCGTCCGCGCGGTCCTGCCCCCAGACGCCGAACAGGAAGTAGAACGGCACCAGCATCAGGTCGAAGAAGAGGACGAACAGCAGCAGGTCCTGGGCCAAGAACGCGCCCATTGTCGCCGTCTCTCCGAGCGCCAGCATCAGGAAGTAGGTTCGCGGGCGCTCCGGCTCGCGCAGCGCCGAGAAGGCGATCGCGGGCAGCCAGAGCACCGCGGTCAGCATCATCAGGAAGACGTTGAGCCCGTCGAGCCCGAGGCTGTAGCGGACTCCGAGGCCCGAGATCCAGGCTACGTCGGTGGTGTCCTGCAGGCCATGGCCCCCGCTGTCGAAGCCGGCGAGCAGCGCGATCGCCAGCCCCAACGTCACGGCGGCGCCCAGCGTCACCACCCAGCCGGTCCAGCGCCGCGGCGCCAGGAGGCCGAGGATCCCGAACAAAAGGGGAGTCCAAAGGACGGAATTGATCACGCCCGGCCCTTCCGCCGAGGAACGAGGAACGAGGAACGAGGAACGAATTTCATGAGCTCTGGATCAGGAAGTAGAGGGCGAGGGCAGCGAAGCCGGTCACAAGCAGCAGCGCGTAGGAGCGCACGAAGCCCGACTGCACCGTGCGCACCACGCCGCCTGCGCCGCGCACCACGTCAACCGTTCCGTTGACGATCCCCTGCACCACGACTCGCTCGAAGGTGCGATTGCAGAACGACCCGATCGCGAATGCCGGACGGACGATCAGGATGTCGATCAGCTCGTCGAAGTACCACTTGTGCAGCAGGAAGGTGTGCAGTGGACCCAGGCGCTCGATCAGCCGTGCCGTCGTCCCCGGCTGGCGCACGTAGAGCTGGTAGGAGATACCGATCCCCGAAAGGGCGATCAGCGTGCCGATCGCCAGGCCCTCCCACTCGGCGCCGGTCGACGGCTGTATCGCGGCCAGCTTCGAGTCGGCAAACGTCGGCGCGAGGAAGTTGTGGATCACCTCGTCGACCCCCGGTATCTGCACCAGGCCGGCAAACAGGGCGAGGAAGGCGAGGGCCCCCATCGCGATCCGCATCGGCGGCGCCTGCTCGGCGATGTGGTGCTCGGCTCCGGGAAAGCCGACGTCGGTGTCCTCCTGTTCGCCGGTGGCCGGGTTTTCGGGCTCGGCGTGGACAACGTGGCCGGTCTCCTGAAGCTGACGTACCTCTTCGCACGGCTCGCCCCCGAGTACACGGAAGACGATTCGGAACGAGTAGACCGCGGTGATCAGCGCCCCGACGTATCCGAGCACGGTGAAGATCAGATAGAAACCGCCGCGGTCGGTGGCGAAGGAGAGGATCTCGTCCTTGGAGAAGAAGCCGGAGGTGCCGGTGAAGCCGGAGAGCGCCAGCGCCCCGATGATCAAGGTCGCGGCGGTGAACGGCATCGCCTTCGCCATGCCGCTCATGCGGTCGATGTCCTGGCGGTTGGCCATCGCGGCGATGATCGAGCCGGCGGCCATGAACAGAAGCGCCTTGAAGAAGGCGTGGGTCATGAGATGAAACAGCCCCGCCGAGTAGGCGCCGATCGAGACCCCAACCACCATGTAGCCGATCTGGCTCATGGTTGAGTAGGCGATGATCCGCTTCAGGTCGGTGACTACGAGGGCGATCGTGCCGGCGACCAGCAGGGTCGCCAACCCTGTGAAGGCGGCGATGTCGGCGGCGGTTGGGGCGAGGTCGAAGAGCGGATGCATTCGGGCGATGAGATAGACGCCGGCGGTGACCATGGTCGCCGCGTGGATCAGCGCCGAGACCGGGGTCGGGCCCTCCATCGCGTCGGGAAGCCAGGTGTGAAGCGGTAGCTGCGCCGACTTCGCGAACGCCCCGGCCAGCAGAAGCAGGCAGATCGCGACCACGGTCCACTCGTTGGTGTGAAAGACCTGCGGCGCGCGGCTGAAGACGTCGGTGTAGTCGAACTGGCCGAACTCGCGGAAGATCAGGATCGCCGCGAAGACCAGCCCGACGTCGCCGAAGACGTTGATCACGAACGCCTTCATCCCCGCCGTGGTCGCGGTGGCACGCCGGTACCAGAAGCTGATCAGCGCGTAGGAAGCGAAGCCGACGAACGCCCAGCCGACGATCAGCAGCACGAAGTTGCCGGCCAAGACCAGCAGCAGCATCGAGAAAACGAAGAAGTTCAGGAGGCTGAAGAAGCGGGTGTAGCCCCGGTCGGAGTCCATGTAGGCGACCGAGTAGAGGTGGATCAGCGTCGAGACCCCTGAGACGACGAGGATCATGAACACCGATAGCGGGTCGACGAAGACGTTGAGCTTGATGTCCAGCCCGGCGGCGTTGGCGTAGGTCCACAGCGTCGAGCTGAGCTGGCGCCCTGAGTCGGGGTGGTCGAGCAGCGAGATCAGCGCTCCGATCGAGGCGGCGAAGGAGAGCCCGATCGCGCCGGTGCCGATCCAGCCCGGCGCCCGGCCGGGCCAGACGCGATAGCCGAGCCCGATCACCACCGACCCCAGCAGCGGGAAGAGCAGGACCAGCCAGGCGAACGCGGTGGGACTCATGCCGAGGAACGAGGAACGAGGAACGAGGAACGAGTCATCCCCTCAGCTCCCGCAGGTCGTCGACGTTCAGGGGGAGCCTGCGCC
>JBBQNM010000013.1:0-39658 GCA_038329895.1 Solirubrobacterales bacterium
ACCCGCCGCGTGCGCCCGCCGTCCTGGATCCGGACCTTCTGGAGGTTCGGGTTGAAGCGGCGCTTGGTGGCGACCATCGAGTGGCTTCGGGACTGGCCGAACGCCGGCCCCTTGCCGCAGCTGTGGCAGACCTTTGCCATCCGCAACAGCGGATGGTAGCCATCCGCCTGCGCTTTGCGCGATGATGGATGCATGCAGGGACCCGGCCTGCTCCGCCGCTTGCCGCGCGGATCTCGCGCCGCGGGCTCGATGTTTGCCGTCTGCGCTGTCGCGCTTGCGGCGCCCAGCGCCGCCCCGGCCTTCGTCAGCTCACAGGTCGAGAACGGGCGGCTGATCGCCCGCAGCGACGGCGGCGCCGACATCATCAAGATCAGCTGTGGCACCGACCTGCGGGTCAAGGTCAACGGCCTCGACCCGAGTCAAGGCGCCGCCACCTGCGCGGACATCCGGCGCGTGCGGGTGCTCGGGTTTGGCGGCTCCGACACGATCAACCTGACCCGGGTAGGCCCCCGCAACGGCTTTACGAACCATGGGCTGCGCCGTCCCCACAGCGTGCAGGCGTTCGGGGGAGCGAGCGCCGACCGCATCAGCGGCAGCCGTCTCTCCGACCTGCTGGCCGGCGGCGACGGCCACGACACGCTGCGCGGCCGCGACGGGAACGATCTGCTGCGCGGCGGCCCGGGATCGGATCGACTGATAGGCGGCAGGGGCGCGGACCGGCTGCTCGGCGGGCCCGGTCACGACCAACTGGTCGGCGGGCCCGGCAACGACGTCCAGATAGACCTCTAGCGCCGATCGGCGCCTATGTCGGCTGACGGACCATCAGGCGAGACTGACCTATCGCCTATGAATCGCTCCCTTTGAGCGTCAGAGATCACACAAGTCTCACCAGATCGGCCACAACCGCGGCCGCTGGTTCGACGACGGTGACATCGCCGACCGCTGTGCCGGCGTACATCGCCATATCGCTCGGCTCGTGGTCGACACCCTGGAACGGTGGAACCGGCCCCCGCCAGCCGCTTTGCTGGGCGGCCTCGAAAGCGGAGCGTAGGACCCGATGGGGAGCGTTCTCCCAGTTCTCGCCGAACCATTCGGTTAGCGTCGTGTCCTTCCCGTCCGCGGCGAGAACGGCTCGCACATACTCGGGATGGGCGCCGGATTCCGGGCAGGCCAGAAATCGCGTCCCGACCCGGACTCCATCGGCGCCCGTGCGCATCAACTCGGCGAAGCGTTCTGCGGTCGCCACGCCACCGGCCGCCACAACGGGAATTCGCACCGCTGCAAAGACGGAGGGCATCAATTCGTCCAGGGGTTGTTTGCCCCGCACGTGTCCACCCGCCTCGATTCCCTGGGCCACGACGTAGTCGCAGCCGCACTCCTCTGCGGCGGCCGCTTCGGCGGCAGATCCGACCTGCCAACCGGCGAGCGCACCGCCGCGATGTGTTTGCTCGATCACGTCGGTGCGAGGATCGGCGTAGAAGAACTCGATGACGCGGCAATTGTTGGCGGCTTCGCCTATCCGATCCAGGGTTGGCTCGAAGGGCATCAGGAAGTTCATTCCGCAAGGTCCGCCGGCGGGCTCGTGTTCGCTCGGCACCATCCCGAACCCGCCCGCCGAGGCGACCGCAGCGGCAAGGTCGGTCGTTCCGACCATCCCCATCGCAGCCAGCTGTAGCGGCAGGTCGCAACCGACGAGATCTGTGAAACGGGTGCTGGTGCTCAAGGCCTCTCTCCCGGAAGACCTCAGCCTATGCGCAGAGCCCGGACCCTGGCTAGGCCAGTTCCCGGGCGAGCAGCGCGATCCGCGCCACCGTCAGGGCGGCGCCGCGGCCCTGGTCGCGTTTGTCGCCGCCGGCGCGCGCCAGCGCCTGCTCCATGGTCTCGCAGGTGATCACCCCGAAGGAGCACGGGATCCCGGTTCGCAGCGCGACCTCCTGGACGCCGCGCGCCGTCTCCGTGCACACGTAGTCGTAATGGTTGGTCTCGCCGCGGATCACGGCGCCAAGGCAGGCGACACCAGCGAAGCGGCCGCTTTCCGCGCAGAGCTTCGCCGCCTGGGGCAGCTCGAAGGCGCCGGGAACCGAGTACTCGTGAACGGACGCCTCGCTGACACCGGCGAGGGCGAAACCTTCGGCCGCGCCGTTCAGCAACCGCTCCGCGAGGTCCTCGTAGAAACGCCCGACGCAGATCGCGAACTCGAGTGTCGAAAGGTCCTGGCGCTCGGAATCAGTGAACCGCTCGTGGAATGCCGAGCCCTCAGGCATTCAGGTCGCCACGATCGGCATCGTCGCTCTCGTGCTGCTCGTCGTGCACCTGCTCCCCGCGGATCATCTCCTCGTCCAGCGCCAGGCCCTGGTGGTGCAGCGTGTGTCCGAGCAGCTCGCGCTTGGCGCGCAGGTAGTCCTCGTTGTGGGGATTGGGAACCGCCTCGATCGGGACCTGCTCGCTGACCGAGAGCCCGTACCCCTCCAGCCCGACGATCTTCTTCGGGTTGTTGGTGAGGATGCGGATGCTGCTGAGGCCGAGGTCGCCGAGGATCTGGGCGCCGATCCCGTAGTCGCGCAGGTCCGCGGGCAGGCCGAGCTGGATGTTCGCCTCAACCGTGTTGAGGCCATCCTCCTGCAGCTTGTAGGCACGCAGTTTGTTGAGTAGTCCGATCCCACGTCCCTCCTGGGAGAGGTAGAGCAGAACCCCCTGGCCCTCGCGCTCGATCTGCGCCAGGGCGGCCGCGAGCTGCTCGCCGCAGTCGCAGCGCAGGCTGTGGAAGACGTCCCCGGTCAGGCATTCGCTGTGCACCCGCACCAGCACGTCGTCCTCGCCGTGGACGTCGCCCTTGACCATCGCGACGTGGTGCTTCTCGTCGATCAGCGAGCGATATCCGACCGCGGTGAACTCGCCGTAGGCCGTGGGCAGGTTCGTAGACACGACCCGCTCGATCAGCTTCTCGGTGCGGCGCCGGTAGGAGATCAGGTCGGCGACCGTGACCATCTTCAGCCCGTGCCGCTCGCTGTAGGGACCCAGGTCGGGGACGCGCGACATCGTGCCGTCCTCGTTCATCACCTCACAGATCACCCCGGCGGGGATCAGGCCTGCGAGCCGGGCCAGGTCGACGCTTGCCTCCGTGTGGCCGGAGCGCTCCAGCACGCCGCCGTCCTTGGCACGCAGCGGGAACACGTGGCCGGGCGAGACGATGTCGCCAGGCCCCGAGTAGGGATCGATCGCGACCTGGATCGTGTGGGCACGGTCGTGGGCAGAGATCCCGGTGCTGACGCCCTCGGCGGCCTCGATCGCGACCGTGAACGCGGTCTGAAGCGGCGCCTCGTTCTTGGCCGCCATCAACCTCAGCCCCAGCTGCTCGCAGCGCTCGGCGGTGAGTGCCAGACAGATCAGGCCGCGGGCCTCCTTGGCCATGAAGTTGACCGCCTCCGGGGTCGCGAACTGCGCCGCCATCACGAGGTCGCCCTCGTTCTCGCGGTCCTCCCCATCGCAGACCACGACCATGCGGCCGCGCCGAATCTCCTCGATCGCCTCCTCGACGCTGGCGAACGGCGCCCGCGCCCCGGTCTTTTGCGTCGTGCCTTCTGCCTTCTTGGTCTCAGCCATCGTCTCCAGGCCTTTCCTTGTCTTCCAATGGTGCCATCAAGCGCTGCACGTACTTCCCCACCAGATCGCACTCGATGTTGAGCTTGCGTCCCGGTGCCACTTCACCGAGGTTGGTCCGATGCAGGGTCTCGGGGACCAGCGATACCTCTATCCAGTCGCCGCCGAGCCCGGACACCGTGAGGCTGACGCCGTCGAGCGCGATCGACCCCCGCTCGACGACCAGTCCGATCAGCGCCGAGTTCAGCCGTACCCGCAGGCGCCGCGCGAAGCCGTCGTCTTCTGCCTCGGTGACCTCGGCGGTGCCGTCGACGTGACCCTGCACGAAGTGCCCACCGAGCCGGTCCCCGGCCCGGATCGCGAGTTCGAGGTTGACCCGATCGCCGGGTTGAAGCGGTCCCAGCGAGGTCAACCGAAGGGTCTGGTTCATCGCCTCGGTCACAAAGCCTGCGCGGTCGGCGTCGACGGCAGTCAGGCAGACTCCGTTGACCGCCACCGAGTCCCCGGGCTCGAGCTCGCCGGCGATCCGGGTGGCGATCCGCAACCGGGCGCCGTCCTCGCCGGCCTCCAGCTCCGCGACCGTGCCGACATCCTCGATCAGGCCCGTGAACATCTCACCACTCCCGCAGCCGGGCGCGGACCAGGACGTCGTCGCCGACCGGCTCGCTTTCCAGCGCCAGGGCGCGCAGCGCCTCGCCCACGGCGGGCGCACCCTCACCCTCAAGCGGCGGTCGCCCTCCGCCGAGCAGAAGCGGCGCGATGAAAAGTCGCAGCTCGTCGATCTCGCCGGCGGCGGCGAACGAGCCAGCGAGAACCGGTCCGCCCTCCAGCAGCAGCGACGTGACCTCACGGCGGCCCAGCTCGGCGAGAGCCGCGGCGACGCGATCGGCTGGGTCGCGGCCGGCGGCCACGATCAGCTCGGCGCCGGCCCCCTCCAGCCGTTTGGCACGATCGCCGTCGGCCCCGGGCCCGATAACAACCACCAGCGGCGCCGCGTCCACGGTGCGCACGAGTTGCGAGTCGAGCGGAAGCCGGGCCTCCGAGTCGAAGACCACGCGGGCGGGCTGGCGAACCACCTCGACCTCGCGGGCGGTGAGCAACGGGTCGTCGACGAGCACGGTGCCGATCCCGACCCCCACCGCGTCGGCGTCGGCGCGCCAGCCATGGACCAGCTCGCGGCTTGGCTCCCCCGAGATCCACTTCGAATCGCCCTCGGCGGTGGCGACGAAGCCGTCCAGCGAGGCGGCCATCTTCAGGGTCACCAGCGGCCGCCCGGTGCGGGCGCGCTTTCGGAACGGCTGATTGAGCAACCGCGCCGACGCCGCCTGCTCTCCGGCCGCCTGCTCGACCTCGACGCCGCCGTCGCGAAGCATTCCCGGCCCCCGACCGGAGGCCTTCTCGCTTGGGTCATCGGAGGCGTAGACGACCCGCGCCAACCCCGCCTCCAGGATCGCCTCGGAACAGGGAGGCTGGCGGCCGCTGTGGGCGCAGGGCTCCAAGGTCACGTAGATGGTCGCGCCAGCAGGGTCGTTTCCGCGGCTGCGACAGTCCTCGATCGCGGCCCGCTCCGCGTGCAGATCGCCGAGCCGGGCGTGATGACCCTCGCCGATCGTCTCGGAGTCGCGAACGATCACCGCGCCGACCAGCGGGTTCGGGCTGACGGCGCCGCGCCGAGCACCGCCGGCCAGCTCCAGCGCGCGGCCGAGGTGGAGGTCCTGCTTGGTGGCTGCGTCTGCACTCATCACTTGAAAAGTTCGCCCTCGGCCCACAGCCGAGCTCTTTTGACGAGCCTCGCGCTAATCACTTGAAAAGTTCGCGCTCGGCCCACGGCCAAGCTCTTTTGACGAGCCTCGCGCTCATAGGGCTCCTCACGATCACGGGCCTGATTGACTGGTCAGTCAGCCAAATTGTACCCGTGGGTGCATGGCCGGCAATCCCGCGGCGGGCCGTCGTGGCGGCGGGTACTCTCAGCGCGAGCCCAATGAAGCTGATCATCCAGATCCCCTGCCTGGACGAGGAGCAGACGCTGCCCACCACTCTCGCCGACCTGCCGCGGGCCATCGAGGGCTTCGACGAAGTCGAGTGGCTGGTCATCGACGACGGCTCCACCGACCGCACCGTCGAGGTGGCGCGCGAGCACGGCGTCGACCACATCGTGCGCCTTCCCAACAACAAGGGCCTCTCGGCGGCATTCCAGGCCGGCCTCGACGCGGCGCTGAAGCTGAGCGCAGACGTGATCGTCAACACCGACGGCGACAACCAGTACCGCGGCGAGGACATTCCCAAGCTCTTGGCGCCGATCCTCGCCGGGAGGGCCGACATGGTGGTCGGTGACCGCCAGGTTGCCCATATCGAGCACTTCTCCGGCCCCAAGAAGCTGCTTCAGCGGCTCGGTAGCGCGGTCGTTCGGCGCGTCTCGGGCACCAGGGTCCCCGACGCGACGTCGGGATTTCGCGCCTACAACCGCGAGGCGGCGCTTCAGCTTCTGGTCGTCTCCAACTTCACCTACACCCTGGAGAGCCTGATTCAGGCGGGCCGCATGTTGATCGCCGTCGACGACGTCCCGGTCGGAACCAACCAAACCCTGCGCGAGTCCCGCCTCGCCCCCTCCAGCGGCGCCTACGTGCGCCGCAATGGACCGGAGATCCTCCGTATCTACGCCCGCTATCAGCCGATGCGCGCCTTCACAACCGCTGCGCTGGTCCTCGGCCTTCTGGCCGTCGCGGCGTGGGCCCCCTTCCTCATCGACTGGATCTTCAACGGCGACAGCACCGGCCACATCCAGTCGCTGATCCTGGGCGCGGTGCTGTTCATCGCCGCCGTACAGCTGTTCGCGCTTGGAGTAATCGGGGACCTGCTCGCCGGCCAGCGGGTGATGACCCAGCGGGTGTTCGAACGCGTGCGGCGGGTGGAGCTGAAGCTCGGCGTCGAGCCCTCCCACTACGAGGAGGGCCAGCGGTCCGGCGAGCCCGAGGCCGAGCCCGCCCGGGCCGAGAGGATCGGCGCCTGACACCGCCAGAGGAGCGGTCCGCCGACGCGACCGCGGCGGCGGTCGACTACGGCAAGACCGCCGGCTTTCTCACCGTCGGGGTGGGGCTGACCGGAGTCATCACCTACCTCTACTTCGCGGTCGCCTCGCACATCCTCTCCAAGACCGACTATGGAGAGATCGCGGTGCTGTGGTCGGCGGTATTCATCACCGTCTCGACGCTGTACCGGCCGATCGACCAGCTGCTCTCGCGCCACATCTCCGAGCGCCGGCAGCTGGGCCAGCCGATCGCCGAGCCGATGCGGGTCGCGGCCACGATCCAGCTCGGACTCGGCGTCGCCTTCGCGGCGCTGGCCCTGGCGCTGCGGGGCCCGCTCCAGAACGATCTGCTGTCCGGCAACGAGACCCTCTACTGGGTCTACTTCTCAGCCGTGCTCGGCTACGCGGCGAGCTATTTCGCGCGCGGCTTTCTGGCCGGCAACCGGCAATTCGGGCTGTTCTCGCTGCTGATCCTCTCCGAGTCGATCTTCCGCACCGCCTTCGTGGTGGTCGTCGCGATCGGGTTGTTCCACGGACAGTCGGTCGTCGCGCTCGGGATCGTCGCCGCCCCCTGTCTCAGCCTCGTCGTCGTCCCGCTCGCGTTCGCCAGGCGCGCCCAGACCCAGCCCGATGCCCCTGCGCCGGACCCCGAGTCCAGCGAAGGGGCGGCGCCCGAGTTCAGCCTCGCCCACGGCGCCGGCTTTGCCGCATCGGTGCTGCTGATCATGTTCAGCGAACAGACCTTCCTCAACGCCGGGCCGCTGCTGATCCGAGCCACCGACGGCGCCGCGGCGGCGGGGTTCATCTTCAACGTGCTGATGGTCGCCCGAGCGCCGCTGCAGCTCTTTCAGGCGATCTCGACCAGCATCCTCCCCCACCTGACCGGACTCCACCACTCCAGCGAGGAGGGAAGCGAGGATGCCTTTCACAGCTCGATTCGCCTCGTGGTCCTGTCGATCGCGGCTTTCACCGCCGCGGTTGCGCTCGCCGTGCTGGCGCTCGGCCCGCAGCTCATGCACCTGGCCTTCGGCAAGAAGTTCGACTACGACCGGGTTGGGCTGCTGATCGTAACCGCCGGCATGGGCCTTTACCTATCGGCGGTGACGATCAACCAGGCCTGCCTCGCCCAAGGGCAGGTTCGCCGCGCGTCCCTGCGCTGGATCGGCTGCGCGGTCTTCTTCGTCGCCTGGTGTCTTCTGCCGCTGATCGGCAACGAGTTTCGCCGCGTCGAGATCGGCTTTACGGTGACCGCCGGAGCGCTACTGACGATGCTCTACGTGATCTACCGCCGACCCGTGGAGCGCCCCGAGGACGTCCCCGAACCGGGCTCGACCGAAGAGCTCGAGGGCTTGGTGGCGGCCGCCGACGAGGCGGGATAATTTCACGCTGGAGCGGCACCGACTACGGGTAGTACCAAGCCAAGCTATAAGCGGGCACCGACCTGATCGTCGCAGTCGAGTAGTTGAGCATCATCGGTTGGCCGGGAACGGCCCCGAAGCCGCCGACGACATAGCGCACAGCCACCTTTGAACTGGCGTTGACGTTCGTGCACTCATCACCCGTCTGGCTCCAACCCGAAGGCTGGTTGAAGTCGTTGAGCGGAGTCCTGGTGTTCAGCTTGGTGATCCCCACGCATACCACGCCGTTGCCGGGCTTGACGACCTCCCAGACGCCCACTACCCGGAAGAGCTTCAGGGGCCCAAACCCCCTGCAGTCCTGGCCGGGGCTCAGGGTGACCGGAAACCCGTACGTGCTTTGACAGTAGTGGTAGCCGTCGGCACTCGCCGATCCGGCCGGGACCAGCAGCGCCAGCGAAGCGATGGCAGCAATGGCGACGACGGCAATACGCTTTCTCATCCCAACCCTCCTTGAAGTCGCCGCCGAGTAGGGAACAAGAGGCGCTCTGTCTGTCCTCCGATCGGCCAGATTTTGTCTATCGATCGATAGACAGCAGGCACGGTGGTTACGCTGACCGCGGGTCAGAAAGGCGATGCCGCGGATCAGACGGCGTCGGCCGCCGAGGCGATCGCCGTGTAGGCAGCGGCCGGATCGTCGATCCCGAAAACCGCCGAGCCGGCGACGAACAGCGATGCGCCAGCGGCGGCGACAGAGGGAGCAGCTTCGGCGTCAATGCCGCCGTCCGCCTCGATCACGGCCTCGCCGGCCAGCGACTTCAGGCGCGCGACCTTGTCGGGCGACTCGGGGATGAAGGGCTGTCCGCCCCAGCCGGGGTTGACGGTCATGCAGAGCAGGATGTCGGCATAGCCGCGCAGCTCGCGAACCGCCTCCACCGGTGTGCCCGGGTTGATCGCCAGCCCAGCGAGGCAGCCGAGATCGCGGATCGCGATCAGGGTGCGGTTGAGGTGCGGGGTTGCCTCGGCGTGGATGCTGATCGAATCGGCGCCGGCCTTTGCGAACTCGGCGATCTGCTGCTCAGGCCGCTCGATCATCAGGTGCACGTCGATCGCCCCGCCGGCGTCGTGCACCTGGTCCGCGATCGAGGCCGCGACCAGCGGCCCGATCGTGATCGGTGGGACGAAGTGGCCGTCCATGACGTCGACGTGGATCAGCCGCGCGCCGGCGCCCATCACCTCGGCGACCTGAGACCCGAGCCGCGAGAAATCCGAGGAGAGGATCGACGGGGCGACGCGCTTTGCGCGATAGAGCTCACGCCGCGCCGCGGCCTGCTCGGTCGCGACCTCCATCAAACCGGCTTCAGCATCGAGTTTCCACAGTGCTGGCAGAGCATGTCCTCGGTGGTGCTCATGCGGGCGATCGTCTGGTGCTCGCCGCAGTCCGGACACTGCGAGACCAGCTCGTAGCGGCTGAGGCAGTAGACGCAGCGAAACCGGCCCGGCAGCTGGGTGGGCCGCAGCCATGGCTCACCGCATCCCGGGCACGCGGGGCGTCGAAGTGGAGACTCGCCGGCTTGGTCGACGGGCCTCCCGCCTCCCTGTGCCTGCTCTGACATCGCCCTACTCATTCTGAACGATTACCCGGTCGGGGACCTGATGGCCGCGCAGAAAAGCGTCGACCGGCATCGGGCGGGCGGCCGGCGGCTGCACGATGTCGAGCCGCAGCACACCCTCGGCGCAGCCGAGCCAAAGCGATCCGTCGCGGGCCTTGAACTGCCCCGGCTCGCCGGCGCCGTCCTCGGCCCTCGCGGCTCGAACGCCGAGCCGTTCCCCGTCCGGGGTCTCGACATAAGCACCGATATGGGGCGTCAGGGCTCGCACCGTGCGGGCCAACTCCGCCGCCTGCCGCAGCGGATCGAGACGCCGCTCCCCGGGCTCGATCTTCTCGGCATAGGTCGCCCGCTCGTCGTCCTGCTCGCGGAGCTCCAGGCTGCCCTCCGCCCGCAGATCGAATGCGCGCACGATCAGCTCGCCGCCGATCTGCGCCAGGCGCGCCGCCAGCGCGCCGAAGTCCTCGTCGGGCTCAATCGGCACCCGCTCCTGTAGCGCGACCGGTCCGGAGTCGAGCCCCTCGGTGACGCGCATGACGCTTACCCCGGTGTTCTCGTCGCCGGCCATGATCGCCCGCTCGATCGGGGCGGCGCCGCGCCAGCGTGGCAGCAGCGAGGGGTGCACGTTGAGCATCTCCAGATCCGACAGCAGCGGCTCGCGGATCAGCTGCCCGAAGGCGCAGACCGCCGCCACGTCGGCGAGGCTGGAGCGAATCCGCTCGACCGCCTCCGAGGCGTTGATGTTCTCGACCTGAAGCAGCGGCAGGTCGAGCTCACGCGCCGCGGTGGCAGCCGGATGTGGCAGTGTGCGCCTTCCCCTGCCCTGCGGCCGATCGGGCGGCGCCAGAACGAGTTGGGGACGGTGCGTCGAGTCGGCGAGTCGGCGGAGGACAGTCGCTGCGAAGTCGGTGGTGCCGAGGAAGACCGTCCGGCTCACGCCGCGGTCGCCGCCTCGCCCTGAAGCGCCTCTTCGGCGTCCGTGGTCGGCGGGCTGTACTCCTCACCCTCGCGCACGGCGCGCAGCGCGCCCTTGCGCTGCTCGCGGGACGTGCGGTCGACCATCAGGACACCGTCGAGATGGTCGATCTCGTGTTGTAGGACGCGCGCCTCGAGGCCGGACGCCTCGATCAGCAACGGCTCGCCTCCCTGGTCGAGACCGCTGACCCGTGCGTGCAGCGGGCGCTCGACGTCGACCGTGATGCGGGGGATGCTCAGGCACCCCTCCTCTGCCACCACAACGTCATCGGAGAGCCACTCGATCTCGGGGTTGATCACCGCCGTTGGCTCCGCCTCGCCGGCCCCAAAGACCAGAACTCGCCGCAGGATCCCGACCTGGGTCGCGGCCAGCCCAACCCCGATCGCATCGCGCATGATCGAGATCATTCGCTCGATCTCGCGACCGAGGGGCTCGTCGAACGCGGACACCGGCGAGGCCTTGCTGTTGAGTACCGGATCGCCGAACTTGACCACCTGAGCGAGCGCCGCATCGCGACGCGCAAGGGTCTCAGGATCGAGCGCCGGCGCGGAGGGTTGAACGCCCTCGCGCTCGGCGGCTTCCTCGCCATCGGCGAGCTCCGGCCGGTCAGCCAGCTCGGTGTCCTGGGAATCGGGCATGCGAATCGAGTCTACGCACTGGTCGCACATAATCCTTCTAGCAACCAGTGACTAGCGACTAGCGACTATTTACTGCGGATCGACGTCGACGCTGAGTGCAACCCCGCGCAAGGCGCGCTCGGAGATCAGCCGCTCCAGCCCATCGCGCGCAGCCGCCACCGTCTTCTCACGCTGGCTTGCCTTGAGCAGCAGGCGGCGCCTGTGGCGACCGCGGAGGCGGAAGAGGACGGCGGGGCCGAGCACGTCGGTATCGGCGGGGGTCAGCTCGCGCAGCAGCTCGCCGATGCGATCGGCGGCACGATCGAGCGTGTCCTCCTGCTCCGCCGCCAGGTTGACCGCGATCAGATGCGAGAAGGGCGGATAGCGCAGCGCCCGGCGCCGCTCCAGCTCGCCGGCCAGAAAGCCGGGGGCGTCGTGGCGCGCCGCGAGCGCGATGCTCGGCGCCTCCGGCGCAAGGGTCTGGACGATCACCCGACCGCCCTGCTGGCCGCGCCCGCTGCGCCCGGCGAGCTGGGTGACCGTCGCGAAGGTCCGCTCCTCGGCGCGGAAGTCGGGGAAGCGCAGGGTCGCGTCGGCGTCGAGGATGACGCTGAGGGTGACCTGCGGGAAGTCGTGGCCCTTGCCGACCATCTGGGTGCCGACCAGCACCCCACACGACGCTTCCTCGAAGCGGCTGAGGATCTCGGCGTGGGCGCCGCGGCCAGTGGCGGCATCTGAATCGAGGCGAAAAGCCGGCAGCGGGTCGAGGCGCTGGGCGATCAGCTCCTCGATTCGCTCGGTGCCCGCCCCGGCGCGCGCCAGGGTGACCGATCCGCATTCGGGGCAGGCGCGTGGCGGCGACTCGGTGTGTCCGCAGTGATGGCAGGCGAGGCGCTGGGTGCTGCGATGGGCGACCAGCGAGACGTCGCAGTCCGGGCAGCCCCAGTGATGACCGCAGGAGCGGCAACAAACATAGGGCGCGAAGCCACGCCGGTTGACCAGCACGATCGCCTTGCCTCCGTCGCGGCGCACCCCCTCCAGCGCGTCCAGAGTCGGGCTCCCAAGCGGCCCGCCCCGGGGGTCGGCGCCCCTCATGTCGACCACCTCGACCGGGGGCATTCCCAGACCATCGACGCGCCGCGGAAGCTCGACCCGAGGAAGCGCTTGCCAGGACTCGGGCCGCGGCGTCGCCGTGCCGGCGAGCAGCACCGCCCCGGCGTCGGCAGCACGCCGCCGGGCCACGTGGCGGGCGTCGTAACAGGGGTCGCCCTCCTGCTTGTAGGAGGCGTCGTGCTCCTCGTCGACGACGATCAGCCCAAGGTCGGCGACGGGGGCAAAGACCGCCGAGCGCGGCCCCACGCAGACGTCGGCCTCGCCGGAACGCAGCCGCCGCCACTCGTCGTAGCGCTCGCCGGCGCCCAGCCCCGAGTGAAGTACGGCGACCCGATCGCCGAGCCGCGAACGGAACCTGGCGACCGCCTGCGGCGTGAGTCCGATCTCCGGCACGAGCACGATCACCCCGCGCCCGCGCGCGAGCGCGTCCTCGGCGGCAGCGAGGTAAACCTCGGTCTTGCCAGATCCGGTGACGCCATGCAGGAGCAGCTCGCGGTCGGCTCCCTGCTCGCCGTCCAGCGCCACGGCGACCCGCTGCACCGCCGATCGCTGCTCGGCGGTCAGCTCGGCGGGCCTTGCCGCTACGCCGACGGTGCGTTCTTGGGGGCGGCGGCGCAGTGCGACGCTGTGGATCGCGATCAGCCCGCGCTGCTCGAGCCGCCGCAGCGCCGCGCGATCGGTGCCGCAGCGCGCCGCGATCTCCCCCGCCCCCAGCTCGCCCGGCCGCAATGCCTCCAACACCGCGCGCTGGCGGACGCCAAGGCGCTGGCCACCCTCGAGTGCGGCCAGCCCGGCGTCGGTGGCCCGGGCACGCAGCTCCATGCGGGTCCGCACCTGGCGGCCTGACGCGCCCGTCCCGGGCGGCAGGACCAGCGATAGCCCTCGAGAAGGAGTCGAGCAGTACTCGCGGGCGACCCAGAGCCCCAGACGCACCAGCTCCGGGGGCGCCCCGGCCTCCAACGCCTCGATCGGCTCGGCGAGGCGCTCGGGCGGCAGCTCGGAGCGATCGACGAGGTCCACCACCACTCCGAGCAGGCGGCGGCGGCCGAATGGGACCCGAAGCACGGTCCCGACCCCGACCTCGCCCAGCTCAGCCGGCAAGCGGTAGTCAAACGGGCCGCGCAAAGCGCGGGCGGTGGTCAGCGGCTCGACTTTCGCGATCGCCATACCCATGCGTCCAACCTAGGGACGGCCACGGACGCCCAGCACAGCCGGCCAATATGCTGCCCGCGTGTCCCTGAACCTCGATGCTGGAGAACGGGTGATCTTCGAGGGCCACCCTTCCTGGCGGGCGATCCTCGGCTTCTACCTGCGGGGAATCCTGCTGTCCGCGGCCCTAGGCGTGGTCATCGCGATCGTCACCCGGATCGGCGGAGACGTCGACAAGGGCCTGGTCTTCGTGGTCGTGCTGGTGGCGATCGGCCTAACGCTGGTGACCGGTTTCATCAAGCGCGTCACCACGACATACACGATCACCGACCGCCGCCTCAACATCAAACGCGGAATCATCTCGCGCGAGGTGCAGCAGACGCGGCTGGAGCGGGTCCAGAACGTCAACTACAACCAGACCCTGTTCCAGCGCATCGTGCAGGTCGGCGACGTCGACTTCGACACCGCGGGCTCCGGCGACTACGACTTCAGCTTCGACGGAGTCGCCGAGCCCGAAGACGTGGTCGCGAAGGTGCACGACGCGATGAGCATGCATGACGCCGGCCCGCACGGCCTTGGCGAGCCGGGCACAGTGACGGCGCCGACCGAGGCCCAGCCGACCCAGCAGCAGCCGCCGCAGTAGCGCACAGCCCTTGCGGCTGCTGCGCAGCCTGACACGCATGTGCCGGCGCCCATGGCACCGGCCAAGAACGACTGTCGGGCGGCGAAGCCGCCGCAATTTGTGCTCCCGCGCCGGCGACTCGCCGGAAAACCTAGGCGGTCGCCCCGGCCTCCAGGCCCGCCGCCTGGCGCAGGCTGTCGGCGCGGTCGGTGCGCTCCCACGTGAAGTCGTGGTCCTCACGGCCGAAGTGGCCGTAGGCGGCGGTCTTCTGGTAGATCGGCCGATGCAGGTCGAGGTCGCGGCGGATCGCCGCCGGGCGCAGGTCGAACTCGTCCTGCACCAGCCGGGCTATCTGCGAGTCCGAGAGCTTGCCGGTGCCGAACGTCTGCACCATCAGCGAGACGGGGTGCGCGACCCCGATCGCGTATGCGACCTGGACCTCGCAGCGATCGGCGAGCCCGGCGGCGACGACGTTCTTGGCAACGTAGCGGGCCGCGTAGGCGCCGGAACGATCGACCTTCGAAGGGTCCTTGCCCGAGAAGGCCCCGCCGCCGTGGCGAGCGGACCCCCCGTAGGTGTCGACGATGATCTTGCGCCCGGTGAGGCCAGCGTCGCCCTGCGGGCCGCCGATCTCGAACTTGCCGGTCGGGTTGACCATGAAGTTGTCGAGCAGCTCGCGCTCGGTGAACAGCTCCTTGTAGTCCTCGTGCAGGACCGGCTCGACCACGTGCTCCCAGAGGTCGGGCTTGATCAGCGTCTCTGAGTCGACGTCGGGCCCGTGCTGGGTCGAGATCAGCAGCTTGACGATCTCGACCGGGCGATCCTGCTCGTAGCGGACGGTGACCTGGGTCTTGCCGTCGGGCCGCAGATACGGAATCACCCCCGCCTTGCGGACCTCGGCGAGGCGCTTGGCGAGGGTGTGGGCCACCTGGATCGGCATCGGCATCAGGACCTTGGTCTCCCGGGTCGCGTAGCCGAACATCATCCCCTGGTCCCCCGCGCCCGCGAGGTCGAGCTCGTCGTCGTCGCTGGGGTCGGTGCGGGCCTCATAGGCCTTGTCGACGCCCTGGGCGATGTCGGCCGACTGCTCGTCGATCGCGGAGATCACCGCGCAGGTGTCGGAGTCGAACCCGTACTTGGCGCGGTCATAGCCGATCCGCTTCAGCGTCTCGCGGACCAGCTTCGGGATGTCTACGTATGTCTCGGTGGTGATCTCTCCCGATACGACCACAAGGCCGGTGTTGACCAGCGTCTCGCAGGCCACGCGGCCGGTGGGGTCGTCGGTCATTACGGCGTCGAGCACCCCGTCCGAGATCTGGTCACAGATCTTGTCGGGATGTCCCTCGGTCACAGACTCCGAGGTGAACAGGTACTCGCCGTCGGCGAGGTCTTGGAACTGGGGCATTTTGGGTTCTCCTGCGGTTACTCGATGTCCAAGAAGAGCGTCGTGTTGAGGTCGTCCTCGCCACTTCGGACGGTGAGGCCAAGCGCCTTCAGTTTGGCGACATCAGCGCCGAAACCTCCGACTATCTGGCCCAGTCCGAGCGGCTCGGCGCGCCTCACCAGCCCTTCGAGGTTGAAGAAGACTAGCGCCGAGACGCCGCCGGAGGCACCGCTGGTCGCGGCCTTGAATGCGTCGCTGCCGCCCAGGTCGGCCTCTCCCTGAATCGCCTGGCGCACGCCTGCCGGGTTGGTGGATACGACCAGCTTGCCGTCGAAGATGGCGTAGGCGATATTCAGCGTCGGCGAGATGCGCACGCTGCGCACCACAGTGTCGCCGAACCGCTTGGCCCCGAAGGTCAGGGCCTGCCCGGTCTGGGCGGGCGCAAGCGCGGCGACCAGCGGGCCCTGAAGCTTCGCCATCACTTCGCGGGCACGGTCCTCGTCTACGTCCTTGAACACGACCGTCAGATATGGCCCGGCGCGCCCCGACGCCGCCCCGATCGCCGTCTCGCCGCCCAGCACCGGCAGCACGCTCTTCTGAATGTCCACCCCACCGCGACGGACCTGGCGCTGAAAGCGGGCAAACGCCCCGACCAGTCCCGGCGCCGCCGCCTTCGCCTGATGCAGCAGCGCCCGTACGGTGTCCGCCGGATCGGCGATGTCCAGGTACAGAAGCGTGTCCGGGGAGAACTCACCGGCAAGGCTCGGGTGAAGATCCGGGAAGGCCTGAAAGAAGGTGGGGTTGGCCTTGCCCTTCGTGGGAGCCAGGGCCGAATGGAGCTGTAGCTCGAGGCCGTTGTCATGGGCGACCAGCGCCGCCGCGATCCCATCGCTGGCGCCGAAGTCCACGAAGGGATCCAGCTGCGAGGCCAATCCGCCGCTCCCGGCCAGCAGCAGCTTGGTTCCCTGGGGGGAGAAGTAGGCGTCGGCGAGTCGCTGGTCGGGCAACGAATCGCGCACCGCGCTCGCTTGCTCAGAGTCCGACAGCGCCATGCTGCGGCCCCGTTCGGTGTCGATCGCCGCGCGCACGACAGGCGCAGGGCCAAGCGCCAGGAAGCCGTGAAGATCGGCGTACGCCAAGCCGTTGCGGTAGGCATGGAAGGGGGCCTTCCCGTTCTTCACCAGCTGCGGCTTGCCGGACCCCAGCTTGGCGAGGAACCGCTGCGCGCCCTTGCGGTCCTTCACCGCGAGCAATACGAGCGGCTGCGGCGTGCCACCCCCGAGCTCGGCGAAGGCGGCCTCGTCGCCAATCCAGGGGGCGACGTCGCTGCGCAGGTCCAGCCGGGGGCCGAACCCGAGGGCGCCGAAGATGCCCTGCTCGATCTCCGCGGAGTGCGGCAGCCTGTTCGCCACGTCCCTGGCGGTTGAGAACTGGCTCGAGTCGGGATCGAGGTCGATGTGCAGATAGGCCTCTGCGTCGGTCGGGACCAGGGCGATCGCGTGGTCGATCGGCACGCAGGTCTTTGCGGGCGAGGCCTCGCAGGGCAGCCCGGGGACCGGGACGAAGCTGTAGATGGCGCAGAGGGCAAGGACCAAGACGATCAGCGCCGCCTGGCGCCGGCGGCGAAACACCCGGCGCGCGTCCGCAGACCCGGTGCCGTCCGCGCCGACCCGACCCAGGGCGCGCCGCGAGCCCCATCGCAGGTCCTCCCAAAGCTCGACCAGGCGTCCGGGAATTACTTCGCGGCGTCCCGGTCGCTTGCCGCACCGGCGACCTCGCGCCGGCGCCCCCGCCGCGAGCGCGGCACGTAGTCGATCACCATCGGCACGCCCTCCAGCCCGTAGCGGGCGCGGAGGCGATTCTCGAGGTGAAAGGCCCAGCTGCGGGAGATCAGCCGCCGATCGTTGACCTGGATCGCGAAGCGGGGCGGCCGTTCCCCAATCTGGGCCGTGTAATAGAGGCGCAGCCGCCTGGCCCGCTTGGCGGGCGGCGGGGTCTTGGCGACGATGTCCCCGACCGCCCGGTTGAGCTCCGGCGTCGGGATCCGCTGGCCTGCCCGCTCGGCAAGCTGCAGCGCCGTGCGCAGCAGCGCCGTCACGCCGCGGCCGGTCAGCGCCGAGCAGGTCAAAACGGGCGGGCGCAACCGCATCTTGCGCTCCGCCCGGGCCTTTGCGTCATCCAGGTCGGTGCGCGAGACATCCCATTTGTTGAACGCCAGCACGGTCGCGCAACCGGCGCGCATCGCCAGCTCGACGACGTGCAGGTCCTGCGTGGTCAGTCCCTCTGAGGCATCGCAGACGACGATCGCGGCGTCGGCGCGCTCGGCGGCGCGCTGGGAGCGGAGCTGTGCGTAGTGATCGACGCTCCCGGCGACCTTGGAGCGGCGCCGCAGGCCGGCGGTGTCGACCAGGGTGAGCGGCTGGCCCTCGAAGCTGAGGTCAGTGTCGATCGAGTCGCGAGTCGTGCCGGGCTGCTCGGAGACGATCACCCGTTCCGACCCCACGAAGGCATTGACCAGCGAGGACTTGCCGACGTTGGGTCGGCCGATCACCGCCAGACGCGGCGCGGCGGCACTGTCGGGCTGCGCCGAACCCGGGCCGAGCGTCGCGGTGACCTGGTCGAGCAGGTCGCCGGTCCCGAGCCCGTGGGCCGCCGAAATCGCCATCGGCTCACCGAGGCCCAGCTTGTGGAACTCGGCGGCGACGTAGTCGCTGCCCGGCTGGTCCACCTTGTTGGCGACGACGATCACCGGCAGGTCGGACTCGCGCAGCAGCGCCCCCAGCTCGGCGTCGCCGGCCCGAAGCCCCGCCCGCGCGTCGACCAACAGCAGCACGAGGTCTGCCTCGGCGATCGCTTCCCGTGCCTGCCGCTGCACCTCGCGCGCCAGGTCGGCGCTGTCCTCGAGGTCGACGCCCCCGGTGTCGATCAGCTCGAAGCGCACGTCGTTCCACTCGCAGGGCACGCGCTTGCGATCGCGCGTCACCCCCGGCTCGGCGTGGGTCACTGCCTCGCGAACCCCGGCCAGCCGGTTGACCAGCGTGCTCTTGCCGACGTTCGGAAAGCCGACCACGGCGACCTTGGGCAACCCGCCCTCGCTCACTGAATCCCTCGCTCGCCGGCCAGCCCGACCACCTGAGCGATGACGTCGTCGACCGGCATCCCGGTGGTGTCGAGCTCGACCGCGTCCGCCGCCGGTCGCAGCGCCCCGTGCGCGCGCTCGCGGTCGCGCGAGTCGCGCCGCCGCTGCGAGGCCAACACCTCGTCCACGGGCTCGCCGGTCTGGTCCGCCCGGCGCCTCGCCCGCTCCTCGTCGGCGGCGGTCAGGAAGACCTTCAGCGGCGCCTGCGGGCTGACCACCGTGCCGATGTCGCGCCCCTCGGCGACGTAGCGCCCGGCGTCGATCAGCGCCCGCTGGCGCTCGACCATCGCCTCGCGCACCTGCGGATGCACGGCGGCCCGTGAGGCCGCCGCCGTGACCTCGGCGGAGCGGATCGCATCGGTGACGTCGAGGTCGTCCAGCTCGACCCGCCCATCGGCGACGACGATCTCCAGCGATCGCGCAAGCTCGCCCATCGCCTGGGCGTCGTCGAGGTCGGTCCCGCCTCGCAGCGCCGCCAGGGCGACGGACCGGTACATGGCCCCCGAATCGAGATAGGTGAAGCCGAGCGCCGCGGCGACGCCGCGCGCCACGGAGGATTTCCCTGCCCCGGCGGGGCCGTCGATCGCGATCACCATGGTTTGCAGCCTAATCGCCACCGCCCGCGCGGCGTGGCAGCTGCGCTGCGGCCGGCGCCGCGCCCGGATATGTTTCGTTGGGCATGGAGACCTGGGATCTGAGCAACCTCGACGTGCAGCCGCGTCAGCCCGAGGTGCTCTCCTCGGACGAGGAGGGCAGGGTGATCGCGATCCAGCTCCCTGCCGGCGAGAAGCTCGATGAGCATCAGGTCCACGAGCGCGCCTGGCTGCTGGTGATCAGCGGCGCGATCGAGGTCGATGATTCAAACGGAGCGACCACGCGCGGCGGCCCCGGGATGCTCGCCCACTTCGACCCCAACGAGCGCCACGAAGTGAGGGCAGCCGATGACTCGCTGTTGCTGTTGCTGCTCTCGCCCTGGCCCGGCGAGGGCCACCCCAGCCAGCGTTAGCCGGTCAGCGTCGCCAGATCTCGCTCGAAACCGGGGTAGCTGACCTCGGCGGCCTCGAAGCCGCGAATCGTTACCCCTTCGTTCGAGGCGAGCCCGGCGACGGCGCCGAGCATCGCCAGGCGGTGGTCGCCGCGGGCGTCGAGCGTCCCGCCGCCCAATCCGCCGCCGCCACGGACCACCATCCCGTCCTCGGTCGGTTCGACGTCGCCGCCGAGGGCGGCGAGCCCGTCGCAAACGGCGGCGATCCGATCCGATTCCTTGTGGCGCAACTCGGCCGCGTCGCGGATCACGGTTTCTCCTTCTGCGAAGCAGGCCGCCAGCGCGACCAGCGGTAGCTCGTCGATCGCCAGCGGCACCTCGTCGCCGCCGACCTCGGTGCCGGCCAGCCGCGAAGCGACTGCCCGGATCGTCCCGCGCGGCTCATGACCCGCGGGCGCCGTCTCGTCCACCTCGAGCTGGGCTCCCATCCGACCCAGGATCGTCAGCAGCCCGGTCCGGGTGGGGTTGAGTCCAACGCTAGTGAGCTCGATCTCGCTTTCGGCGACCAGCAGCGCCGCCAGCAGAGGGAAGGCCGCAGATGAGGTGTCACCGGGGATCTCAAACCGCTGCGACTCAAGGCCCTCTGCCGGCCGGATTGTGATCCGTCCACCAGCCGTCTCCAGCCGCGCCCCCGATGCAGCCAGCATCCGCTCGGTGTGATCGCGGGTCGGCGACGGCTCGATCACCGTCGTCTCTCCCTCGGCGAGCAGGCCCGCGAGCAGAACGCACGACTTGACCTGGGCGCTGGCGACCGGAAGGCGGTACTCGATCCCGGTCAGGCCAGCGCCCGCGACTCGCAGGGGCGGAAACCTCCCGTCGCGGCACTCGACCGGCGCCCCCATCTCGCGCAGCGGCTCGGCGATCCGGTCCACCGGGCGGCGGCGGATCGACTCGTCCCCGTCCAGCGTCCATTCCTTGCCCTCCTGCCCGGCCAGCCAGCCGGGGAGGATCCGCAGCAGCGTCCCGGCGTTGCCGACGTCGATCTCGGCGCCCGACGCGCCCCGCAGGCCGACGCCCTCCACCCTCACACTCAGGCTGCCCTGCGGATGCGCGTCCCCCTCGCTCGGCTCAGCTTCGACCCGGGCCCCAATCGCCTCGATTGCGGCCAGCGTCGAGCGAGTGTCGACCGCATCGAGGTATCCCTCGATGCGCGTTTCTCCCTCGCTCATCGCCCCGATCAGCGCCGCACGGTGGCTGATCGACTTGTCCGCCGGTGGCCGCAGCGTCCCCCGCAGCGGCCCCGCCGGGTCGAAGCGCCTGTCCATCAGCTACCCCGGCTCGACCGAGACCGTGTAGCCCAGCTCGCGCACCAACTCGACCGCGCGCTCCGCCTCTTCTTCGCCGGCGATCCACAACGAGATCGCTCCCGAGCGCATGTCGGCGGACGGGGAAAGCGCCATGTCCTCGATGTTGACGCCGGCGCGTCCCAGCGCCAGCGCCAGCTCCGCCACCGTGCCGGGGCGGTTTGGCACACTGACCCGAAGCTGCTGGAGGGGGCCACCCGCCAACTCGGCCTCCAGCAACTGGCGGCGGTCCTCGGCTGCTCTCTTGTGCCAGCCGGCCACCGCTTCGCGGTTTCCTTCGAGGATCAGGGCCGACGCGGCCTGCAGCTGCTTCACGGTCGCGTCGATCGCCGCCGCCACCGCCTCGCGGTTGCTGTCGAAGATGTCGCCCCAGATCTCCGGATTGGCGCCGGCCACCCGTGTCGTGTCTCGGAGGCTGGGCCCAACCTCGGGCAGGTGCTCGGAGCCGGCCGCCAGCTCGGAGGCGGCCTGGGTGACGAGCACGTTTGCGATCACGTGGGGCAAATGGCTGACCGTCGCCATCAGGCGATCGTGGGTGTCGGCGTCGATCGCCTGCGGCCGGGCGCCCAGCTCCGCCAGTGTCCGTTGCAGGCGGTCGTAGAGCAGCCCGCCTGTGTAGGTGGTCGGCGTCAGATACCAGCGCGCGCCGTCCAGCAACTCGGCGCGGGCGTTCTCGACCCCGGAGGTCTCGGCTCCAGCCAGCGGATGACCGCCGATGAAGCGCTCGTCCTGGCCCAGCGCGGCGACGATCTCGCGCTTGGTCGAACCGACGTCGGTGACGACACACTCCTCGCCGCATGCGGCGAGCACCTCGCGGGCAAGTTCGGGCAGCACCGACACCGGAGCGGCGCAGAAGATCAACTCGGCGCCCTCGCAGGCCTCCGCGATCGAGCCGGCGCTCTGGTCCAGCGCAGCCAGCTCCAGGGCCCGCTCCAGCGTCGCGGAGTCCGGATCGAATCCGACCACCTGCGCATCGACCCGCCGGCGCGCCGCCAGCCCAATCGAGCCTCCGATCAGGCCGACGCCGAGGATCGTGATCCTCATCGACCGGGATCAGCCAGCGTCGCGCCGCTCCTGCGCGGCCGCCGCAAGCCGATCCAGCGCCAGGACGGTGGTTTCCCAGTCCATGCAAGCATCGGTGATCGACTGGCCGTAAACCACCGGGGCCCCCGGGGCGAGGTCCTGGCGGCCGGCGACGAGGAACGACTCGAGCATTGCGCCGACGATCGCCCCGTTCCCGGCGGCGATCTGAGACGCGATCTCCGAGACAACCCGTGGCTGTCGGTCGTGGTCCTTGCCGCTGTTGTCGTGCGAGGCGTCGATCACAACGCGCTCCCGCAGACCGGCTGCTCGCAGCTGGGCGAGCGCGTCAGCCACTGATTCGGCGCCGTAGTTCGGAACGCTGCGGCCGCCGCGCAGGATGACGTGACTGTCGGGATTCCCCTGCGTATGAAGGATCGCGGGAGACCCCGCCTCGTCGATTCCGGCAAACGCGTGCTTGGCCGCGGCGGCGCGGACCGCGTCCACCGCCACCTTGACGCTGCCATCGGTTCCGTTCTTGAATCCGACCGGCATCGAGAGGCCGGAGGCGAGCTGGCGGTGGATCTGGCTCTCGGTGGTGCGCGCTCCGATCGCTCCCCAGGCGACCAGGTCGGAGATGTACTGCGGCGTGATTGGATCCAGGAACTCGCAGCCGATGGGCAATCCGAGGTCAAGCACCTCTCGCAGCAACCCCCGTGCCATGTGGAGACCGGTGTTGACGTCTCCGGATCCATCCAGATGAGGATCGCTGATCAAGCCCTTCCAGCCGATCGACGTCCGTGGCTTCTCGAAGTACACCCGCATCGCGACGCACAGCTCCGCCCGCAGTTCGGACGCCCTGGCGCTGAGAAGCTGCGCGTACTCGAGAGCGGCGTCCACGTCGTGCACGCTGCAGGGGCCGACGATCACCAATAGCCGATCGTCGGTGCCATCCAAGATGCTCGTGACGTCCGAGCGGTGCCGCAGCACGGCATCCTCCTGCTCCGTACTCAGTGGCAGCTCGTCGAGGATCTGCACGGGCGGCATCAGCTCGACCACCCGCTCGATGCGGCGATCCCGAACGCGGTTCGAGTGCTCTGTTGGTAGTTCCGTCATCTCCATGTCCATGGAAGTCCTTCTTTCTACCGGCGCGACGAGGCTCCTTGCCTCGGAAGACGTCCGGCGGTTGAAACTATTAGGAGGCGTTGCGGGTTCAGCCGCGGGGCCGGACGCCTAGATAAATCGCCAGAAATAAAAGTACGAACGGGCAGCCGGGAGCGTGGCGGTGCCGCCGAAGGTGCTCACGGGGGTGCCCATTCGCTTCACGTCGCTCTTTGTAGCAGGTGAGGGCCCCGTAGTCGAGGAGGAATCCATGCTGGGCGTCGATCAGCAAACGCCGTCGCGCTTGTTCTTCGCCTTGTTGAATTTCCTGCTGGCCTTCTTCAGCCGCTTGGCCGCCTTGCGTGAGGAGTGGTGCTTGGCCAACTTCTTCGCCTTCTTGACCTGCTTGGAGGCCTGCTTTGCGGATTGCCGTGCGGGCGGGCACTCGGCCGAGCCCCCGGCCTTGTTGTAGAGCTTCTTGATCGCGTCGCCGAAGTACGGACCGGCGATCTGGCCGCAGGTGCTGGGGTCGAACTCGCAGGAACCGTGGCTGACCACCGACGCCACGGCGCCGGCGGGCGTCACCCACCCGCCGCCGCTGGATCCCTCCTGCATGTCGCAGGGGTAGGCGAGGGTCGAGAACGGGTGGCCCGTGTACTGAAGGGCGAAGAACGAAGCGTCGCAGGCGACCAGCCGCTCGCCGTTGTATGGCGGGTTCGGGAGCCCGGGGTATCCGAAGATCTGGTAGGTGGACTTCGGTGGCTTGTTGAAGACGATCCCTCGCGCGCCCAGCTGGTCCTCCAGCGGCGTGGCGAGTTGGGCGATCCCCACGTCGTAGGAGAGATCGCCGCCCTGGGTCCACTCGTCCGTGGAGAGCAGGCTCGCGGCGGGGTAGGTGCCAAGCGGTGCGGCGCCGTCACGGTAGGCCGGAATGAAGATCAAGTCCGTCGACCACTGCTGGACGTCTGGATCGTCCACGCAATGTCCCGCCGTCACGACGACGTTGCGCAGCAACGAGGCGACCAGCGTCCCCGAGCAGGCGAAGTTCCCCTGGCCGGGAACGGCAAAGAAGATCTTTCCATGCACCCGCTGCGGAAAGCTCGTCTCCGTGCCCGGCTGATAGTCGTAGGTCGAATTGCCGTAGGTCGGGTGTATCTCGACCGCTCGCCCCGTGGCCTGCGAATCCGCCGACACCACTGATGCCACGGCCGCGGATGGGCCGGCGACCTCGGGGGAATCGACCGGTTCGGCCGACTGCATCCGCTGCGGGGTCCAATAGGCACGAACCTCCGCGGGGTTCTGGGAAACCTGATGGGAAACCGGGGCGCTCGTCGCGGCCTGCGCCGCCGGCGCCGCCGAGCAGACCAGCGCCGCAGCCGCGACAAGCGAGGCCACACACCAGCGGGCTATACGAGGTACGACGACAAGCTGCATGCCGGGCACGCATCGGCATTTCGCGCCCGTATCTGAAACAGGCTCAGCCCAGCTTCGGCGGGCGAGTCAGAGCGCCTCGCCGAGCGCGCCCAGGAAGCGCTCGTTCTCTGGACGGGTTGCGTAGGTGACCCGGATGTGGCCGGGGCCGCCGAGCGGCTCGCCCGCCCGCACGAGGATGCCTCGCTCGGCCAATGACTCGACCAGCGCCGCCTCGTCGCGTTCGCCGAGCGCGACCCAGGAGAAGTTGGTCTGGCTGTCGGGGGTCTCGAGCCCCAGCCCCCGCAGACCCTCCTCGACGAAGCTCCGTTCGACGATCGTGCGCTCGACCCGCTCGGTGACGTCATCTTGGTGCAGGACCGCTTCAGCGGCGGCCGCCTGGGCGATCGCATTGACGCTGAACGGCTGGCGAACCGCGTCCACCGCGCCGCGGAAGGCGGGCGAGCAGAGCGCGTAGCCGACCCGCAGCCCGGCGAGGCCGTGGCACTTGCTGAAGGTGCGCAGCACGACCAGGTTCGCGAATCGATCCAGCAGGTCGACGGTTGCGTCGGGGTCGTCACGGACCTGGAACTCGATGTAGGCCTCGTCGAGGACCACCGTGACGTGCTCGGGAACCCGCTCGCAGAAGTCGGCGACATGGGAGGCGCCGAGGTAGGTGCCGGTCGGATTGTTCGGGTTGCAGACCAGCAGCAGCTGGGTGGCGGCTGTGACCTCGCCGAGCATCGCGTCGAGGTCGTGCACGTCGCGATCGGCGAGCGGCACGCGGATCTCGCGCGCGCCCGAGAGCGCAGAGAGGTGCGGATAGATCGAGAACGACGGCCAGGCGAAGAGGATCTCGGCCTCCGGCTCGCACAGCGCTTCGGCGGCGGCGAGCAGCAACTCGCAGGAGCCGTTGCCGACCGCGACCCGAGCCGGGTCGGTCTCGTACCGCTCGGCGATCCGCTCTCGCAGCAGCGTCGCGCCAGGGTCGGGGTAGCGGTTGGCGGCCGAGGCAGCGCGGGCGATCGCCTCCACCACTTCGGGATGGGGTGGGTAGGGCGACTCGTTGGAGGCCAGCTGGGCGATCCCATCGCCGGCCATCGCCTCCGGGGCGATGCCGGTCGGCACGCCGGCCTGATAGCTCGGCATGCGGGCGAGCTTGTCGGCAAAGGTGACGGCCATGGCCTTGATTCTCCCAATTGCGGCGGCTTCGCCGCCTCACATGCCAGTGCCGCGGCGCAACGCCGCGGCACTCATCTACTGGGCGGCTTCCAGGTCCGTGCGCAGGTTCTGCGCCTCGCCCAGATAGGTGTGCGCGGGGCGATGATCCGCCGGCCCGTAGTAGTGGACCATCACCCTGATCACCCGCGGCATCGCGCCCGGAACGTCGATCTCGCGGGCGCAGAGCAACGGCACCGAGTCGAGGCCCAGCTCGCGCGCCGCTACGGCCGGGAACTCGGCGTTGAGGTCGTCGGTGCAGGTGAACAGGCAGCTCACCATTCGTTCGGGATCCAGCCCGTTGCGCGAGATCAGCTCGCCGAGCAGCTCCGCCGTTGCGGAGCGGATTGCTTCGGATTCGTTGGCCTCGACCTGGATCGCGCCACGGAGCGCAAAGAGTCGGTCTTCCGTACTCACGGCCGCGCATCTTCCCAAAGGCGCCGCACCTCGTCGTCGGTGAGGCGCCGAGCCTCGCCGGGGCGCAGCTCGCCCAGCTCCAGCGGGCCCAGTCGCACGCGCTCCAGCCTCACCACCTCGTTGCCGACAGCCTCCGCCATTCGGCGAACCTGGCGATTGCGCCCTTCGTGGATCGAGATCTCGATCTCGCGCTCGGCGGTGCGGCGCGCCCGCGCCGGCGCGGTGCGCCCGTCGTCGAGCTCCACCCCCCGCCGCAACTGCTCCAGGTCGCGGTCGGCGGGTGGACGGCGCAGCTCGACTCGATAGGTCTTTTGCACCTCGTAGCGCGGGTGGGTCAGCCGGTTGGCCAGCTCGCCGTCGTTGGTGAGAAGGATCAGGCCGGTCGAGTCGGCGTCGAGGCGGCCGACCGGGTAGAGACGGGCCGGCGAGTCGACCAGGTCGGTGACCGCGCGCCGACGGCCGGGCTCGCGTGCCGTGGAGACGACTCCGCTCGGCTTGTTCAGCGCCCAGGTCTCCGTTGGCTCGGCGGAGACCGCGCGCCCGTCCACGCGAACGTCGGCCTGCTCGCCGACGTCGCGTGCAGGATCGTCGACCGGCTCACCGTCGACCGTCACCCGCCCCTCGGCTATTACCTCCTCGGCAGCCCGGCGCGAGGCGACGCCGGCCCGGGCCAGGAACTTCGCGAGCCGCACTCCTAGACCACTTGGTGACGGACCACTTACTCGACCCGCTGCTCGCCGGCCCGCAGCAGGCGGTCGCGCAGCTCGCGCTCGTCCTCGGGGGTCGGATCGAAGCGCGAGGGGTCGGGCAGGCGATCGAGACCCGGGAGGCCGAACAGCTTCTCGAACAGCGCCGTGGTCTTGTAGATCGTGGCGCCGAAGCGCGAGCGCCCCGACTCCTCGATCAGGCCACGCTCGGTGAGCGTCTGCACCGCCGACTCCGAGGAGACGCCGCGGATGCGGGCGATCTCGGGGCGCGATATGGGCTGTAGGTAGGCGGCGATCGCGAGCGTCTCGGCCTGCGCCTGGGTGAGCGGCGGGGTGCGGGGCTTGGAGAGCAGCCGCCGCGCCGCCTGCTCGGCCTCGGGCGCCGAGGCAAGCGTGAAGCCGCCGGCCACCTCGCGCAGCACGACGCCGCTTCCACCCTCCGTGAGGCGGCCGCGAAGCTGGTCGATCGCGCGCTCCACCTCGGCCTCGGTGGCGTCGGTCGCCTCGACAAGGTCGGTGACGCCGACCGGCTCGGGCGAGAGGAACAGCAGCGCCTCGACGGTTCGGGCGAGGGGCGAAATCGTTGTCGTGCTCTCGGTCATCGCTCTGAGCTCAGCCTCCCACTTGGACGTTCTTGATCTGGATCGGGCCAAACGCCTCGCGCTGCTCCCAGGTCGCCTCGCCCTTGCGGTGCAGCTCCAGCAGGGCGAATAGGGTCACCGCCTGGGTGAGCCGGTCCTCGGTCCCGAATGCGTCCTCGAAGTCGAAGTTGCCGCGGTTGGAGAGAAGCTCGCGCAGCACCCCGAGCCGTCGATCCAGCGACACGGTGGGACGGATGTGGCTGGTGTCCGGGTCGGCGGGGACGACGAGCAGGTCGCCGATCGCCGAGGCGAGCAGCTCGGGGTCATATGTCGCCTTGGCCGCGTCGAGCGAGACGCGGCGCAGCTCCGCCGACAGCGGCGCCGATCGATACAGATAGCCACGCTCGTTGTCGAATCGCTCGCTCAGCATCGCCGCCGCGTCGCGGTAGCGGCGGTACTCGAGCATCCGCGCGACCAGCTCCTCGACCGCCTCCTCGGGGCCAACTTCACCAAGCTCCTCCGCCCCCGGCAATAGCAGGCGGGACTTCAACTCCAGCAGCGACGCGATCAGGACCAGGAACTCGGTCGCTACCTCGAGGTCGAGCTCGTCCTCGCGCTCGAGGTGCTCGATGTAGGCGAGCACGATGTCGGAGAGATCGACCTCGAGCAGGCTGATCTCCTCGCGCAGCACGACCGCCAGAAGCAGGTCGAAGGGGCCCGCGAAGACGTCAAGCTCGAGGTCGAGCGAGGCGACCGCCATCGCCGCGAAGGGTAGGCGACGCCGCGGCCGCTACTGCTTCTGGTTGTCCTTGCCGGGACCGCCGGCCAGCTTGTCGAGGCCGCCGCCGGCTCGTACAACCCCCGGGCGTCCGAACCTAGCCGGGGGGCGGCCCAACCCCCATCCGCTCGCGAACCTCGGCGAGCGTGGCAGAGGCGATCGCGCGGGCCTTCTCGGCCCCCGCGGCCAGTGTCTGCTCGAGCGCCGCGGTGTCGGGACGCAGCTCGGCGTAGCGCTCGCGTACCGGCGCCAGCAGGTCGACCACGGACTCCGCCACCGCGGCCTTGAAGTCGCCGTATCCGGATCCCTCGAACTCGCTCTCGACCTCCTCCGGGGCGACTCCCCGGGCCACCGAGGTGATCTCGATCAGGTTGGAAATACCCGCCTTCTCGTCGGAGCGCACGACATCGCGGCCCGAGTCGGTGACGGCGCTGCCGAACTTGCCGCGGATCGCGTCGGGCTCGTCGAGCACATAAACAGTGCCAGCCTCGGTGGCGCTGGTGGTCGACATCTTCCGCTCCGGCTCCTGGAGGTCCATGATCCGGGCGCCAATCTCGGGGACGCGGAGCTCGGGGACGACCAGCGTCTCTCCGAAGCGCTCGTTGAAGCGCCGCGCGACCTCGCGCATCAGCTCGACGTGCTGGCGCTGGTCCTCCCCAACCGGCACCTCGTTGGCCCGGTAGGCGAGCACGTCGGCGGCCTGAAGCACCGGATAGAAGAAGAGGCCGGCGGAGACCAGTTCGCGTTGCTTGGCCGATTTGTCCTTGAACTGGTGCATGCGGTTGAGGTCGCCCCAGGCAGTGACCGCGGCAAGCAGCCAGGTCAGCTCGGTGTGCTCGTGGACGTCGGACTGGCGAAACAGGAGGCAGCGCTCGGGGTCGAGCCCGGAGGCGAGCAGGATCGCGGCCGTGTCGTAGAGGTACTCGCGAAGCGCACCCGGCTCGTAGGCGACGGTGATCGCGTGCAGGTCAACGATGCAGTAGATCGCCTCGCCGCGGTCCTGGCCCTCGACGTACTGGCGGATCGCCCCGATGTAGTTGCCGAGGTGCTTGCGCCCGGTCGGCTGGATGCCGCTGAATATCCGCACGTCGGCCACGACGGGCGCGGACTATAGAGGCGGGTCAGGAGGCCCCGAGGTGGCGCCCGCACCGGCCGGTGACAGCTCCCCGGGCACCGGCTCCGTCAGGTCCGACACGGTCGCCCGCCCGCACTCACCGGCTTGGACGGCGCGCGGGGCCGGCTCGGGCTTGCGGCGGCGCTTCGGGTCCTGGATGCCGACCGCGGAGATCAGCCCGCCGACGATCATCAGCCCGCCGCCGACGCCCATGCCGAGGTGAAAGCCGGCCACCGAAGCGTCGTCGACCGCCGGCTCGATCCGATCCTGCTCGGTCTTCGGTACCCCGCGCGGCACGTCGGTCCCGGCAAGCCCGGCGGCACGCGCGTCCGTGACCTCGCGCTGGGCCGGCGGGCTGAGCGGCGCGGCTCCGAGCTTCTGATCGAGGACCGTCCCGAAACGACCGGCGACCACCGCCCCGATCACCGCGATCGCGAGCAGGCCGGCCATCCGCGAGACCGCGTTGTTGATCCCGGAGGCGATTCCGACATGACGCTCCTCGACCGAGTCCAGCACGGTGGCGGTAAGCGGCGCGACGGTGGCCGAGAGGCCGAGCGCAAAGAGGATCACTCCCGGCAGGACCTGCGAGACGTAGTCGCCGCTGGCGCCGATCCGCAGCAGCAAGAGCATCCCGCAGCCGGCGACGATCGGGCCGAAGGTCATCGGCAGGCGTGGCCCGATCCCCGAAGCGATCTTTCCGAACCGCGGCGAGAGCAGGAACAACGTCACCGAGATCGGCGTCGTCGCGAGGCCGGCCTGAAGCGCGGTGTAGCCGGCCACCTGCTGGAGGAACAGCGGGATGTAGAAGGTCCCTCCGATCAGCCCCGCATAGACGACCAGCGTGGTCAGGTTGGCGAAGGCGAAGTTGCGGATCCGAAACAGCGACAGGTCGACCATCGGGTGCTCGGTCCGCATCTCATGGACGACGAAGGCGACGAAGCAGGCCACGCCGGCGATCAGGGGGATGAAGACCAGCGGATCGCCCCAACCGTGGCTGGGCTGCTCGATCAGCGCGAACACCGGCCCTCCGAGCCCGGCGGCCGACAGACCGATGCCGGCGAAGTCGATCCCCATGAAGGCGTCGGGGTTGCGGCTCTCGGCGACGGCGCGCCGGGTGAGGATCAGGTTGGCGATCACCAGCGGCACGTTGACCGCGAAGATTGCCCGCCAGGAGATCGCCTCGACGAGAAAACCGCCGCCTGCCGGGCCAATCACCGTCGCGATCCCGGTCCAGGCGGTCCAGGTGCCAACCGCCTTGCCCCGCGCGGCGCCCGCGAAGGTGGCGGCAACGATCGTCAGCGACCCCGGCACCAGCAGCGCCCCGGCCATCCCCTGGAGGGCGCGGAAGGCGATCAGGAACTCGTCCGACGGCGCCACCGCGCAGAGCATCGAGGTGATGCCGAATCCGGCCAGGCCGATCTCGAATATCCGCCGGCGGCCGAACTGGTCGCCCATCGAGCCCCCGACCAACAGAAGCGACACCAGCGCCAGCAGGTAGGCCTCGACGATCCACTGCTGCCCCGCCAGGCCGGTATTCAGGTCGCTCTTCATCGCCGGCAGGGCGACGTTGACGACCGTCGCGTCGAGGAAGACGATCGTCGACCCGAGGATCGTCGCGACCAGGGTTAGCCGCTGTTGACGGGACACCCAGGCGAGTCTAGGGAGGGGCGCTCGTGGCCTCGAGGTCGCGTAGCTGCTGCGCCGGGGTGAAGAAGTTGCGATAGGCGAGGCTCGTCGAGACCACCCCCGCGATCGCGACGCTGCCGAGCAGGGTGTAGAGCAGGATCAGCTGCAGGCGCACGGCGTCGGTCGGGTTGGCGCCGGCGAGCAGCATCCCGACCATCGTGCCGGGGAAGAAGATCAGCCCGGTGGTCTTGGTCTGGTCGACCAGGGTGATCATCCCCGAGCGCAGCGAGCGGCGGACGATTGGCGCCGCCGCCTCGCGCGCGGTGGCCCCGAGCGCCAGCGTCGCCTCGATGCTGGCCCTCCGGTCCGCGAACTCGTCACCGAGTCGGTTCAGCGCCACGGCCGAGGCGGTCATCGCGTTGCCGATCACCATCCCCCCGACCGGGACCAGGTAGCGCGGCGTGGGTTTGAAGATCCCGAGGGCGACGACCAGGCCCAACGTCGTCGCGCCGGCGAGCGCCAGCGCGATCAGCAGCGGCACGAAGGCGCCGGGAACCCGCTTCGCCCGGGCCCGGGCGGTCAGCGCCCCGAAGACGACGCTGACGGTGAGCAGCACGAGGACGAAGACGAACTTGTCCTGGTCGAAGATCACCTTGATCACGTAGCCGATCGCGGTCAGCTGGATGAAGGAGCGGACGACGGCGATGCCGATGTCGCGCTCGATGTCGGCCCCGCGCCAGAAGGACACGGCGGCGGCGAGGGCGGCCAGCGCCATCGCCGCCGCGACCTCGCCCGTCGTCACGTGGATGCTGGTGATCATGCGAGCACCCGCTCCACCGGCCCGGCCTCGGCGAGGCGACCGCCCTCGAGCCGCAGGACCCAGTCGCCGAGGCGGCGGGCCTGCGCGGGGTCATGGCTGACGAGCACGATCGAGACGTCGATCTCGCGCCGCAGGTGGGCGAGCGTTTGCTCGACCGCGTCGCGGGTCGCCTCATCGAGTGCCGAGGTCGGCTCGTCGAGCAGCAGGACCTGCGGGTTTTGGGCGAGCGCCCGTGCCAGCATCGCGCGCTGCTGCTCACCGACCGAGAGCTTGGTCACGTCGCGCTCGGCGAAGGAGACGTCGAGGCCGGCCAGTCCGAGCGACCGCTCGCAGTCCGGCTCGCATCCCGCCAAACAGGCCGCGTAGTCGACGTTGTGCCCGACGCTGCCCTCGAGCAGGGCCGGCAGCTGCGGTACCAGCGATACCTCGCGCCGCAGCTTCAGCGGGTCGTACTCGGTGAGTGGGCGGCGGTTGTAGGCGATCGTCCCCGAGTCGGGGTCGGCGAGGCGGTTCAGCAACCGCAGCAGGGTCGACTTGCCGGCGCCGGAGGGCCCGACAACGGAGGTGGTGCCCGGCGGTATCTCGGTGGTTATGTCGCGCAGCACCGACTGACCGCCGCGGCTGAGGCTGACGTCGCGTAGCTCGAACCGCACACGGCCATGATCCCAGGGCTCGCAAGACCGCGCCCGCTTCGGTTGGCCTAAAGGAAGCGCGGGTACACGCCTGGAAGAATTCCCCCTATGGCACGCGCTATCTGGTCAGGAACCATCAGCTTCGGCCTGCTGAATGTGCCGGTGAAGCTGTACAGCGCCGTTTCGCGCAAGACGATCCGCTTCAACGAGCTGCGCGAGTCCGACAGCTCGCGGGTCCGCCACAAGCGGGTCGCGGAGTCCGACGACAAGGAGGTCCCCTACGAGGAGATCGTCAAAGGGTATGAGATCTCCCCCGACCGCTACGTGGTGCTGAGCCGCGAGGAGCTCGATGAGCTGAATCCCGCGAAGACGCGGGCGATCGAGATCCAGGACTTCGTCGACATCGAGCAGATCGACCCGATCTACTTCGACAGCCCCTACTACCTCGCCCCCGCCGAGGGCGCCGAGAAGGCCTACGGGCTTCTGGTCCGCGCGATGCAGGCTTCCGGCAAGGCGGCGATCGCCCGCTTCGTACTGCGAAACAAGGAGCACCTGGCGGCGATCCGACCGATGGACGGCGTGCTGACCCTGACCACGATGCGCTTCGCCGACGAGGTCGTCTCGCCCCAGGAGCTGGACGACGTGCTGCCCGACTCCTCACCCCGGGTGGAGAAGCGCGAGCGCGAGATGGCCGAGAAGCTGATCGACTCGCTGGCCGCCGATTTCAAGCCCGAGAAGTACCGCGACGAGTACCGCGAGCAGTTGCTGTCGCTGATCGAGCAGAAGGCGGAGGGCAAGGAGGTCGTGGCTTCTGAGTCAGAGGAGCCCGAGCCGACCAAGGCGCCCGACCTGATGGCGGCGCTGGAGGAGAGCCTCGCCGCGGTAAAGGGCGAGGAACTGGCCGGCGACGGCGGCACCAAGCGCAAGCCGAAAGCGAAGGGGGCGGCCAAGTCGTCGGGCTCATCGCGGCGCAAGTCGTCGGGCTCATCCGGCCGCTCGAAGTCCAAGCCCCGCTCTAAGTCGAAGTCCTAGCCGTTGGCGGCGCAGGCCCGCCAAGTCGAGGTCGACGGGCGTGAGCTGAAGCTCACCAACCTCGACAAGGTCCTGTACCCGAAGGCCGGCTTCACCAAGGGCGAGATGATCGACTACTACGCCCGCATCGCCGACGCGATGGTCCCCCACCTCTCCGGGCGGGCGGTGACGCTGCGCCGATTTCCCGAGGGGGTCGAGAACACCGAGGCGGCCTTCTTCGAGAAGCGCTGCCCCAAGCATCGGCCCAAGTGGGTGAAGACCGCGACCGTGACCGCGGGGCCACATGCGGGCAAGATCGATTTCTGCGTCTGCGACGGTCGCCCGACCCTGATCTGGATGGCGCAGTTGGCGACGATCGAGCTTCACCCGTCGCTGTCCGTGGCACGCAGGCCCGCCCAGCCGACGGTCCTTGCCTTCGATCTCGACCCCGGGCCGCCCGCGAACGTCGTCGACTGCTGCCGGATCGCACTCCAGCTGCGCGAGATGTTCGGGCACTTCGACCTTCAGTGCTTCCCGAAGACGACCGGCTCCAAGGGGCTACAGGTCTATCTGCCGCTCAACACCAAGTCGCACTACGACGAGACGAAGCCCTTCGCCCGCGCGCTGGCGCAGCTGCTCGAGAAGCAGACCGGTACGGTGGTCTCGAAGATGAGCAAGGACATTCGCAAGGGCAAGGTTTTCGTCGACTGGAGCCAGAACCACCCCCGCAAGACGACGGTCGCCGTCTACTCGATGCGGGCCCGCGAGCGCCCCACCGTCTCGACGCCGGTGAGCTGGGAAGAGGTCGAGCGCTGCGCGAAGAAGGGCAACCCGGACCTGCTGGTCTTCGAGGCCTCAGACGTCTTGAAGCGGGTCGAGAAGCACGGCGACCTGTTCGCACCAGTGCTGAAGCTCGAACAGCGGTTGCCGAGCTTCGCGAAGCTGGCGGGAAGCGCTGCTTCCGAGTAGCGAAGGCATAGGCACCGATGAGTCCTGGTGCCGGCCGCGGTCCTAGAAGCAGAACCCATCAACCGCTCAAGCAGCCCAAGGAGGTTTCTCATGGCCCACTACGTCGATGGATTTGTCCTTCCGGTTCCGAAGCGCAATATCGATGCCTACCGCCGCATGGCGCGCAAGGCGGGCAAGATCTGGCGGGAGCATGGCGCGTTGGAACACCGGGAGTGCGTCGCCGACGACGTGTCGATGGGAAAGGTCACGTCGTTCCCACGCAGCGTCAAGCGCAAGCCCAACGAGACCGTTGTGTTTTCGTGGATCGTGTTCAAGTCGCGTGCGCATCGCGACCGCGTCAACGCCAAGGTGATGAAGGACCCGCGCCTGGCCGACATGATGGACTCGAAGGCCATGCCCTTCGACGCGAAGCGCATGATCTACGGCGGCTTCAAAGTCGTCGTTGACCTCTGAGCCGCGTCGTGCTGTAGAGCGCGGCCGGGTTTAAGCCAGCGCCTGGCGGACCACCGGCTGTCGGTTCGCCTTCACTTCGTCGAGGCGGCGCACCGGGGTCGTGTAGGGCGCCTGCTTTGCGATCTCGGGATCGCTTTCGGCCTCCTCGAGGATGCGGTCGATCGCGTCCGCGAAGGCGTCCAGGTTCTCGCGAGGCTCGGTCTCGGTCGGCTCGACCATCAGCGCCTCGTCGACGAGCAGCGGGAAGTAGACGGTCGGCGGATGAAAGCCGAAGTCGAGCAGCCGCTTGGCGATGTCGAGCGTCTGCACACCCAACTCGGTCTTTGCCGGCTTGCCCGAGAGGACGAACTCGTGCATGCAGTGGCGGTCGAAGGCGACTGGGAGATAGCGACCGGCGCGCCCTTTCTTCAGCCGCGCCAGCAGGTAGTTCGCGTTCAGCACCGCGGTCTCCGAGGCCTCGCTGAGCCCGTCGCCCCCGAGGCTGAGGATGTATGCGTAGGAGCGTACGAAGACCCCGAAGTTGCCCTGGAACCCCCGCAGGCGGCCGATCGACTTCGGACGCTCGAAGTCGAGGTCGAAGAGAGGCTCGGCGCCGTTCGTGCCGTCTCGTCGCATGACCTGCGGACGCGGCAGGAACGGCTCGATGCGGTCCGAGACCGCGATCGGCCCGCCGCCGGGGCCGCCCCCGCCGTGCGGCTGCGAGAACGACTTGTGCAGGTTGACGTGGACGATGTCGAAGCCCATGTCGCCGGGGCGCGAGTGGCCCATGATCGCGTTCAGGTTGGCGCCGTCGTAATAGAGGGTGCCGCCGACCCCGTGCACGATCTCGGCGATCTCGGCGATGTTCTCGTCGAAGAGGCCGAGCGTGTTGGGGTTGGTCAGCATCAGGCAGGCGACCTCGTCCGAAGCCTTGGCGCGCAGGTCGTCGATCTCCACCCCGCCGCGCTCGTTGGTCGCCACCTTGACCACCTCGTAGCCGGCCATCGTCACCGAGGCCGGGTTGGTGCCGTGCGCCGTGTCGGGGGTGAGCACCTGGTGCCGTTGCTCACCGCGATCGGCGTGGTATGCGCGGGTCAGCAGCAGCCCGGCCAGCTCGCCGTGCGAGCCCGCCGAGGGTTGAAGGCTGACGTGAGGCAGGCCGCAGATCTCGGCCAGGGTCTCCTGAAGCTGCCACATCAACTCCAGCGCCCCCTGGGCGCGCTTCGGGTCCTGCGCGGGGTGAAGCCGGGCGTGGCCGGGCAGCGCCGCCACCCGCTCGTTGAGCCGCGGGTTGTGCTTCATCGTGCAGGAGCCAAGCGGGTAGAAGCCGGTGTCGAGGTCGAAGTTGCGCCGCGAGACTCGGTTGTAGTGGCGGACGATCTCCGGCTCGGAGATCTCTGGCAGGTGGGGCGGCTCGGAGCGCAGAAGCCGCTCCGGGATCAGCTCCTCCAGCGGGCGTTCGGGAACGCCGGCGTCGGGGAGAACCGCGGCGCGGCGGCCAGCCACGGACTTCTCGAAGATCGTCTTCGCGCGATCGGCCTGCATGGGGGTCTCGGTGATGGTTGGGAGGGTCATGCCGGAACTTCCTGTTGCTTGTTCCTTGTTCCTAGTTCCTTGACCGCATCTCCCAGCGCTTCTGCGAGCTGGTCGATCTGCTCCTTGCTGCGGCGCTCGGTAATCGCGACCAGCAGCCCGTCGCCGTATTCGGGGTACTCGCGGCCCAGTGGGTAGCCGGCGGCGATGCCCCGGTCCGCGCAGCGGTCGAGCACCTCGGCGACGGGCGCGTCGACGCGGAGCGCGAACTCGCGCGCCACCGGTGCCTCGTGAAGCAGCTCGACCCCGTCGAGCGCCGCCAGCCGATCGCGCGCGTAGGCGGTTCGCTGGACCAGCAGCTCGCCCAACTCGCGGTAGCCCTGCCGTCCCAGCCACGCAAGGTGGACCATTGCGGCCAGCGCGTTCAGCGCCTGCGCGGTGCAGATGTTGTGGGTCGCCTTCTCGCGCCGGATGTGCTGCTCGCGGGTCTGCAGCGTGAGCACGAACCCCCGCCGCCCGTCGGCATCGACCGTCTCACCTGCGATCCGGCCCGGCATGCGGCGAATGTGCTCCTCGGTCGCGCAGAAGAAGCCGAACGAGGGGCCGCCGAAGTCGAGCCGGTTGCCGAGCGGCTGGCCCTCGCCAACGGCAACGTCGGCGCCGCACTCGCCGGGTGGCTTCAGGACCCCAAGCGTCATCGGGTCGCATGCGACGATCAACAGAGCGCCGTGTTCCTTCGCCGCCGCGCCCAGGGCCTCGACGTCCTCGACCGCCCCGAGGAAGTTGGGACTCTGGAGGAAGAGGGCGGCGGTCTCGCCGTCAACCGCATCGGCCAGCGCCGCCGCGTCGGTGTGGCCCTCCTCGATCCCGACCTCGACCAGCTCCGCCCCGTAACCGGCCGCGTAGGTGGCCAGGGTCTCGCGGCTGTGCGGGTGCACGCCGCGCGAGACGACGAAGCGCGAGCGCCCGGTGGCGCCGATCGCCAGATAGCCCGCCGAGGCGACCGTCGAGGGCCCCTCGTAGAGGCCGGCGCCGGAGACCGGCAGCGCAGTCAGCTCCGACATCGCGGTCTGAAACTCGAACATCACCTGCAGCCCGCCCTGCGAGACCTCGGGCTGGTAGGGCGTGTAGGGGGTGAGAAACTCGGAGCGCTGGGTGATCGCGTCGACGATCGCCGGCACGTAGTGGTCGTACATTCCCGCGCCCACGAAGCAGATCTCGTGCTCGGCGTCGGCGTTGCGCTCGGCGAGTGTCACCAGCCGCTCGAACACCTCGTTCTCGCCGAGGCCGTCGGCAAGCTCCAGCGGCCGGCCGAGGCGAACCGGCTCGGGAATCTGCTTGAAGAGCTCCTCCACCGAGCCGACGCCGATCTCGGCCAGCATCTCGGCACGGTCCGTGTCTGTGGCGGACGTGTAGCGGGTCACGGTCCGATCAAGGGTAGGGAAGGCGGCGGGGCGGCCCTAACCCTCCTCGATCATCTTCTGGTAGGCGGCGGCGTCCATCAGGCTCTCGGTCTCCGACGGGTCCGACAGCTTCACCTTGACCAGCCAGCCGGCACCGTAGGGATCTGAGTTGATCGTCTCCGGGCTTTCGCCGATCGCCGCGTTTGCCTCGCTGATCTCCCCCGAAAGCGGCGCGAAGACGTCGGAGACCGCCTTCACCGACTCGATCTCCGCGTAGGGCTGGTCCTTGCTCACCTGAGTGCCGACCTCGGGGGGGTCGTAGAAGACCACCTCGCCGAGGGCGTCCTGCGCGTACCAGGTGATCCCGAAGGTCGCGGTGTCGCCGTCAAGCTTGGCCCAGTCGTGCTCGGGGTGGTACAGGAGGCCGTCGGGGTACTGATCGCTCACGCTTTCTCCTTTTTGTAGAGGGGCTTGGAGCCGACCTTCGCCGGGCGGCGCCGGCCGCGCACGTCGATCTCCAGCTCGGTGCCGGGCTCGGTCAGCTCGGCGGCAACGTATGCCATCCCGATCCCTACCTCCAGCGAAGGCGAGAAGGTCCCGCTGGTCACAACCCCGACCCGCTCGCCGTCTTTCAGCACCTCGTTGCCGGGTCGCGGTATGCCGCGGCCCTCGATCGTGAACGGGACCAGCTTCTCGGCCGGCCCCGCGGCGCGCACGGCGGCGATCGACTCGGCGCCGACGAAGCCGGTCCCCTCCTTGCAGCACCAGCCGAGCCCGGCCTCGATCGGGTTGCGGTCCGGGGTCAGGTCCTGGCCGTGGAGGTGGAAGCAGACCTCGAGCCGCAGCGTGTCGCGGGCGCCGAGCCCGCAGGGCACGACGCCGGCGTCGACCAGCTCGGTCCAGATCGCGGGGGCGATCTCGGGATCGATCAGCAGCTCGACCCCGTCCTCGCCCGTGTAGCCGGTGCCGCAGACCAGCGCCGGGCGGTCGCCGATCCGGACGACCTGCACGTGCATGCGCTGGGGCAGCTCGATGTTCAGCGTCTCGGCGACGATCCGGCGGGCGTTGGGGCCCTGCACGGCGAGCATCGCGTAGCGGTCGGCGACGTCGCGCACCGCGATGTCGAAGCCCTGCGTATGGCGCCCCAGCCACTCGAGGTCGGTGCCATGGTTGGCGGCGTTGGTGACCGTCAGGTAGCGGTCATCACCGAGCCGGTAGGTGAAGAGGTCGTCGATCACCCCACCCTGCTCGTTGGTCAGGCAGGAGTACTGGGCGCCGCCGATCTCGATCGCGGCGACGTCGTTGGAGAGCACCTGCTGGAGGAAGGCGAGCGCGCCCGGCCCCTCGGTCTCCACCTCGCCCATGTGGGAGACGTCGAATATGCCGGCGTGGGTGCGTACCGCAAGGTGCTCCGGCCGAATCCCGTCGTACTCGACCGGCATCTCCCAGCCGGCAAACGGGACCAGCTTCGCGCCGGCGTCGCGGTGGAGGTCGTAGAGCGAGGTGCGCTTCAGGGACGCTGCGGTGGCCACGAAGCCCAGGCTAGTGAATGTTCCTAGTTCCTAGTTCCTAGTTCCTCGACCTTGATCCCGAACCTCAAGAAACAAGGAACAAGCAACGAGGAACTAATCCTGCAGGAACGTCGGCACGTCGATGTCGTCCTCATCGACGCGCAGGCCCCGCAGATCGGTGTCGTCGGGGGAGACCCGGCGGCGGCTCGATCGGCTGGCGCGGCGCACCCGTTGCGGGGTTCGGGCGAGCAGCTCGAAGCCCTCGAAGCCGGTGGCGATCACGGTCACTCGCACCTCGTCGCGCATCGACTGATCGACCACCGCGCCGAAGATGATGTTGGCGTTGCTGTCGGCCTCGTTCTGGATCAGCTGGGCCGCCTCGTTGACCTCGAACAGGCCGAGGTCCTCGGGGCCGGTGATGTTGAGCAGCATG
>JBBQNM010000014.1:0-39457 GCA_038329895.1 Solirubrobacterales bacterium
CGACGCCTTGCGCTGGATGCAGCTCGTCGCAAAGCGCTGCGCCTGGGCGATCGGGCGCCGCGTGCATCGCCAGCGGGAGCGCGGGTTCGACCTCGGAAGCGGCGATCAGCGGCGAAGTGGCGGCGTCTCGCAGGCAGATGACTTCGAGCTGTTGTTGGCCGATCCGGCCCGCGGGCCCGCGGAGTTGACGGACGACGCCGAGGAGCTTCGCGAGCGACGGCGGCACTTCGCGCGGCTAAAGCGCGACGAGCGCCGGGCGCTTCTGCTCCTGGCGTTGGGCTACTCCTACGCGGAGATTGCGCAGCACTGCGGTTGGACATATACGAAGGTCAACCGCGCAATCAACGAGGGCCGCGCGACGCTGCGGGCGATGAGGGAGGGGGAGAGATGAGCACCTCCGGCGCTTTTCCCTCCATGCACGTCTCACCGCTTCGCCCGATCGAGTTCACTGCGGCGCTGGGCGAGCTTCAGAGCATGATCGGAAAGCCCGTCCTCGGCATGCTGACTCTCGACGAGTGCTTCTTCGGTAGCGCCTTTCGCTCTGAACTGACGCGAGTGCAGACCGTGCCGCCCGATAACTCGGCTGTGATCCTCCACTTCGCCAACGGCGTCACCTTGGACTTAGATCCCGCCGAGCTGCGGACCTGGATCGGCGGTCGCCTCAAGGGCACGCCGCGATGGCTGGAGCTGCGGGTGGGCTACGGCCCAGTGCTGACGCTGGAGGTGTTCGAGGACGCGCACGGCGAGCCGGACTGAGGTGCTGAGCGCCGTCTAGAGGTTTGGACTTAGGCGAGCCGCGCGGCTCGCGTGCCGCCAACTACATCTTCGCCGGCAGCTTCGAGGACGCAGGGCGAGGCGTCAGGACCTACCCGAGCGCCTCAGACCGCCGAGTCCGAGCGGCAAGAGGGCGAGGCACTCGGGCGATTTCTCGGACATAGGGGTTGAGATGAGCGTTTCGGCCCGAAACGAGGCTCTGAGAGCCCATCTAAGCCTCGGCGACGAAGCGCAGCGTGTGATCGGTCAGTCCCCGCACGCGCCCCACCCCGCCCTGGCGGGAGCCGCAGATATGCCCGCGATTTTGCACGCCGGTGGCGTGCGAGGCCAGGGCAGCGGCTCCCGCAGCGGACGGGCGCCAAGACCCGCGGAGGCCCGGATGACCGATCGCACCCTCAATCGCCTCGCCAAGCAGATTGCCGCGGGCAAGCGGTCGCTCACCTATATGGCCCTTTCCGGGCTCAGCGTGTACGAGGCGGACGTTCTCGTGAGTGCCTATGCCGATTACCTACAGCGACGGTCATCGGAGGAGCGGCTTCGCCTCTATCACCGCGGGCGAATGACGCGCTGTGAACGCTGGATCTGGGCCCCCCGGTATCCGGAGGAAGTCCCGATCGTCAACGACGAGATCGAGTGGATCGTCCTTGAGGGCGACGATTGACCAAGCCCACCTCAAGAAACAGCTGCACAGGCTGCCTCGGCCTTCCGCAGGGGGTCAGCATCTTCACGGGTGCCCGCAGTGGCGGGGGACGGTCGCCCCGATCTGCCTCAGCTGTGGCTATCGAGTCGCTGTCGAGAGCGATCGATGCGGACTCTGCGGTGCGTTACGAGAGGGGGAAGAGCACTGATGGCTCCGGCCTTGACGCTAGGGTGCATTCATGGCCCGCAGGCCGCTGCCAGTCGAGTTTGTACGCGGGACAGATCAGGTCAGTGGAGAGACCCTCGTCGCTGATGTTGGAGGCGACGTCCTCGTCCTCACCAGCTGCTCTGACGACATCGGCTTGGAGCTGCGCTCCGCCTACGTCGGGGCTGACGACACAGAAGAGGTTCTTGTGGCCGAGGCTTGGGCTGTCGGTTGTCGCGCGACGGAACTCGGGTCGCGCCGACTCGCAGACGCTGGGCGGATGCTCATTTACGAGCGTCGTCGGGCTCTGTACGACCACCTCCAGCGGCTGCAGGACCTTGCGCTCCAGCGTGGTGATCAGCTCAGCTTCGACGGCGTCGACGCCGCGGCGGACCAACTCGATCGTCTCGCGCCCACCGCCGACAACGGTCTTTAGAACCAAGCGCCTGCGCTGCGACGCGCGGGTTCCGGTTTACGCACAGTGGCCTAGCTCCATTGAGGGAAACGGGGCGAGATCTCAACCCCTGAGCACTCATTTGGGCCGAGTCCTTCACGCCAGCGACCCATGCGGACTCTTGCCGTGTTGACTCCTACACTCGGTTCGCCGCGAGGTCGCTCAACGCAACTGCAGCGAAAAGGAGGTTCCAGATGAGCGAGCGCAACGTGGAGGGGGTTGGGTTTCGAATCGCGAAAGGGGGTGAGGAGCGATGAAGAAACCCGCCACGAAGCGGCCCTCGCCTTCGTTGGTGCTGAGCGTGATCACCCTGTTCGTAGCTCTCACCAGCACAGCTGGTGCTCTACCCGGGAGCGGCAGGGTGGAGAAGGGAGACATCGCGAAAGGCGCTGTCACGGCACGGGCGCTTGCTCGCGGTGCCGTGAAGGCGAAGGCCATTCGAAATAAGGCGGTGACCAGCAACAAGCTTGCCGACGATGCCGTCGTGGCCGGCAAGCTCGCGCAGTTCTCCGTTGGCGCGTTTGCATTCGGGAACACGACGACTGTCTCGGCGCCAATCCCTGACACCGATGCGGTTCCCGACAACTCGATCTGGACCACCTCTCCAACCGTGGACGCGGTGTGTCCGTCGGGAAGCATTCTGCTTGGAGGTGGCGTGGCGATCACCGACAATTCAACGCTTCACCAGGCTGCCGTACAGACCTCGGCTCCGAGTGGCGATCGCTGGCAAGGCGCCATCACGACGAATACGGGCGGCGTCGCGCCAGGCAATGTCTACGCAATCTGCCTTCTCTAGGAGGCATCGGTGCGCAGAATCAAGAGCTATCGCCCGACCGCGCCAGTTGTCATAAACCTGATCGCGCTGTTCATCGTCCTAGGCGGACACGCCTTCGCTTTGCCGGGGAAGAGCCGAGTCACGAGGGGAGACCTCGCAGCGGGGTCCGTTACAGCTCGGAATCTTGCGCCCGGGATTGTCGGCACCGCGAAGCTCGCGAGACACTCGGTCACCGCAGCTGTGCTCGCCAGAGGGGCGGTAACCGCTCGAGCTCTACGGCTCGGTTCGGTTCACGGGGCGTCGCTCGCCAGCACCATCCAGATCCCTGCCACCGTTCCCGATGTGGACGCGATTGCGGGGGTGAACTGGACCACGTCAAGCGGCACCGCCACGTGTCCGTCCAATGCGATGCTGCTCAACGGGGGCATGACGATTCAGGCCGCGGGCAACAACAAGGCTGCCATTCAGTCTTTGCTTCCGAGCAGCAGCAATGCGTCGACGTGGGTCGGAGCAATCACAAGCGACACGGGTGGGGCGTCGCCCGGGCAGCTCTACGCCTACTGCCTGCGCTAGGAATACTGCCTCCGATATCGCAGGATGGCCGGCGCTCGATCGGGCTGCGCGCTATCTCCGTAGGTGTTGGCCGTGCGGCGTGCGCCCAATCACCGTGATTCTCTTCACGCGCGAGGTGCCGCCCTGGTAGGGATAGCCGTTCTGCTCCGGCACGACGGCCCGCATCCCGTACTTGGTGGTCACGAAGGTTGACGTGAATCGGTACTTGAGTAGGAAGCTGCCGGTCAGGTCCGTCTTCGCCTTCTCAAACGTGTTCCAGCGTTTCGTGTGCGGATAACGGGCCTGCAGGATTACGACTCGATCGTTGTTCTCGGGTCCGGGGATGGAGCCGTAGAGACGCACTCCCTTCCCGTTTTTCGTCGTGCTCTTGGAGAGCTTCAGCTTCGGGGCCAAGCGCGAGTTGAAGTGAGCATTCCGCTGGACCTGATCGCGGTTGAAGCGATAGCCGACGCGCAGGTTTCTGTTCGGGCCCGGCGCGACGCCGTATGTGTAGCGGCCGTTCGATTTGGTGGTCAGCGTTCCCACGCTCTCGAGGCCTTGGCCGACGATGCCTTCACGCACGCACAGGGTTGCTCCGGATACCGGATTGCCTGACTTGTCAGTGAGCTGGCCCGTCAGCCCGGCGCCTTGACCGGCCTTGACGTCAACCGTGTCGCTACCAGTGCGCGGGAATACCGCCGTTAGGTCGCTGCCTCCGGGAACCGAGGAAGGGGTGCAGGAGTTGTCGACTTCGATGTTTCGTTCCGCCGTGCAGCTGACGTTTGGCGGAGAGCCAAAATCTGCCGCGCACACCTGGAGGACGTTCGTGCCGTCGCGGAACGGTGAGCTTTGCGTATCGAGGTCGAAGTGCAGCGTTGCCCCGCTTGACGGACACGGCTGCATAGGAGTTCCACCGCATCCGTAGTTCTGGCGGGCGACCTCCTGGTCGTTGACGAGAACCCAATCTGAGACAAGACCAGCGCCGACATCGCTCGATTCAGCGTCGATTCTGCCGGTGCCGCGCTGGACTTCCCCATTCAGCAGCTGCCCACTTCCGCTCACGCTCGGTGCTGTGTCGTCGGACATCACCAGGCTCACGTCTCTGACGGCAGCACCAGCCTGGATGCTTCCGTAGCAGTTCCCGGTTACGCAGACCAGCTGCACCCACCAGTTGTTGTAGTCGGCGGCACCCAGCCCGAATGCGCTCCAGTAACCGCCGCCGAAGGGGCCGAGCACGTTGCAGTAGGTCGGAGTGCAACCGGCAACTTGCGCCTGCCATCCGTCTGCGCTTACCCCCCTCGCCGATCCCGAGATGCTGACGATGTGTGTGCCACCTGGAGCAAATGCGGTCCACCGTCCAAAGCCGCCGGCCCAATAGGCCTGGGGAACGGCTATGCCAAGCCCAACGCCTCCGCCGGCGCAGTCCCTACTGACCGCCAGCATGTGATGGTTTGCCTCGCCGTATTGCGCTGCCGAGTAGGTATTCCACCCCGCGCAGTCGCTGGCCGTGTAGGTGCCCGCGAAACTTTTGCTGGCGAGCGGGCCCGAGCCCAACGCCAGCAGGAAAGCCGAGACAGCCAGTACACCGGCCCACCTGATCTGCCCCGACCTCTTGGTGCTCTGCCACGCCGACATCGAGTTCTCCTTGCTAGTAGCGATTCTGCTCTCTATGTCCGGATTTTGCGCTAGTTGCCTCACTTCAGAGGCCGAACTCGGGCCCGGCCGGTCTTGCTGGGGGCGCTGGTGCCGGCGCCGGCGGCGCTACCGCAGCCGGCGCGACGGGAGCAGGCATCGACGAAGCAGGCGGCGGCCGAGCGGGCGGCGCGACTGGGAGCGCTTTGTAGCGCTGTGCTTTTCGCCGCGCCGCACGGTTGCGCCGACGCTTCGCCGCCCGGCGGTCCGCTCGCGGTCGTGTCTGTTGATGCTCGCGCGCGCTAGAGATCGCGCGGCGGTGAGCACTCAGCCGCTCCGCCCGCCGCACTGTTCGCAGGGGGGCTCGGTTGACCGTCGCAGCCCTCGCTTCCACCTGCGGGTTCGAGCCACCATTCAGAGCGCTGATCACAATTGCCCCGAGGACGAGTGGAAGCGCGCACAGTCCAGTGATCGCCACGCGACGGGAAGCGCGCAAGGACGGTCGAGCGGCCACCTGCATGATCCGCAGCCGGTCCCCGCGCTCAGCGCTTGAATGCAGCTGCACGGTGTCATCGCCCCACGACTGCTGGCACTCGGGGGGTGGGGCGCTGCTCTGCACCTCGCCCTGAAATCTGTCGCGCTGGCAATTCATCGCCCAGGCGCCCCGATCGCCTCGGGAGCTAGCGTGGGGCGGCGTCCCTCCGCAAGGCTTCTAAGGTCTCTGTCTCGGTACCAGGGACGCAGTCGAATCTTCGCCGGAGGGAGATGTCCGTACACGAGCAGACCGGTGCCGGGCTGCGCCTGGCGCACGACGTTGGCCGGGGTCAGCTCGCGATAGGTCGTCGCCTCGGTGGTCGAGCTTCGCCCCAGCTCGCCGGCGGTCTCAGAGCGCTGCTGAAACTCGCCCGCGCCGACGACGCGCGTCACATAGGACAGCGTCTCGGGATCGGAGATCCCGGTGCCGAAGACCTTGGCGCGGTGATTGTTGATGATCGTTTGGGCACGCTCTCCGTATCGACTGCGCACCTGCGCCAAGTCCTGAAACACCGAGAGAAGCTGGATCCCCTGGCCGGCTCCCGTGGAGGCGACCTCGTCCAGGTTGGGAATCGGCGCGATGTTGGCCGCCTCGTCCAACACCAGGAGCAGGGGCGGGTCGATCGGCTTGCCAGTTGCGGCGGCTTTCTCATAGACGACCGCGAGCAGCTCGCGGACCATCATCGAGAAGAGCGGTTGAAGGCGCTGCTGCTCGTGGGCCGGCGCACAAAGATAGAGCGTGTTCGGGCGCCCGTCGAGAAGGCGTCCCGGCGTGTAGTCGGCGCCGCTGCTCGCCTCCACCACGCGGGGGTCCGCGAAGGCGGCGAGGATCGTCTCCGCGGTCGTGTAGATCGAGCTTCGCGCTCGCTCCTCGCGGTTCCACGTAGCGCGCCAAGCCTGCGTCGCTCGGCGCACATCGGCTGTGGCGAGTAACTCGTTCACTTCCTCCTCGGCGAGCTGGCCCTCGTCGAGGAAGCGCACGACGTCGCTCATCATCAGCTTCGCGTCGCGCGCCGCGACGAAGAGCAGTGGCGCCAGCAGCTTCTCTGCCGCCGCGTACCAGAAGTCGGCATCCTTGAGGCCGCCGCCGACGGGCCGCGCCGCGGTGGCCAGCCAGTGCGCGACGCGCAGGGCGCCGCGCCAGCTGTCGCAGCTCGTCAATGGCGTCGCCCTGACGATGTCCTCTGTCATCTGCGTGACTTGAGCGGGGTCGAAGATCATCACCTCGCCGAGCTGTCGGCGGCGCTCGAGCGTGTCGCGCAGCAGGTCCGTCTTGACTGACGTCGCTATCGCCGGCCCCGCCCACTCCAGGAGCGCTGGCACCGCAAGTCCGGTCGTCTTCCAGCTTTGCGAGGGCGCGACGACTACCGCCGACTGGCGCGCCTCGGCTGCCAAGAGCTGGCGGCCATGGCGGCCGAGCGTCAGGCGGCCAGGCTCGGCTCCCTTGACGCGAAGAGCGCGCAGATCGGAGCGGCCCGCCCAGCGGGCGCTCGCCGGCCGGTCCTGGTTTGGGCTCAACACTGTGCTGGAGATTCCCTCGGGGAGCAGGCGCCCGATCAATCCGACCACCAGCAGCGCCACGGCGAGGATCAGGGCAAGGGTGACGTAGAAGCCGAGCGCGCCCGGCAGCGCATGGCGAAACTCGCGCGGCCAGGCGAGACGGGGATCCCCCAGGTGGGCCGCGAGGCGAATCGCCGTCGCGCTCAGATCGCTGATGCCCAGCGGCGTCCAGCCGGCGCCGAAGAGCGCGGCCGACAGCGCTCCAGTCAGCCACAGCAGACCCAGGAGCCCGAATACGAGGCCGCCGAGCGGCAAGAACAACCCGCCACCGCTTGTATGCGCCTGCCTCACAGCCGCGCGCCTTGAGCTGGCGCCAGGTCGCGATGCTCGATCATTCGGGCGTCGGTGTCCACCAGGTCACGCTCGATGGACGAGAGCCGATGCTGCACGAGGAATGAGCGACGCCCGACCAGCCAGAGCGCCTCGCCGCGGCGAAGCGTCGGCACCAGCTCGATCTCCGTGCTGCTCAGGCCTAACAAGTCGCGCAGCGCCTCGAGCTGGTCGGGCGGCTGCGCGTAGATCACCTTGGTATCGGTGTCGGCGATCAGCCCCTCGGCTATTCGTGTCTCACGCGAACCGGCCGCACCGGCAGCGCCCAGATCCGAGAGCCGATGCACGACCATGATGTTCTGCACGCCGTGGGCCCGCGACAGCTTGAAGCTCTGCTGCAGCCACTCGGCTACGCCGATGTGGCTGGCGACCCGCCAGCCCTCATCGAGGCCGACAATCACCTTGCGGCCTGAGTCCCCGCCGCCCTCGGCTTCGCGCGTTCGCTCCATCACGATGCCCTGCAGCCAGGCAGCCGCGCAGGTCATCAAGATGCCCAGCGCCGCGGAGTCCTGTACCGCGCTCAGATCGAGGACAACTAGCGGTGCGTCGAGCTCGAGATCGCCGCTCGTCGGCCCGTCGAACATGCCGCGCAGATCGCCCTCGCAAAGGCGCTGCAGAGCAAGCGCCGCCTGCCGACTGGCGGCGGCGAACTCCTCGCGCGTCGTGGCCAGGTCGGCGACCATGGCCGCGCGTGGGTAAAGCAGGGCTTCGACGATCTCCGGCAGGGTGGGTTCCGCCGCGCGGCACTCCTCGCTGACGAGATCAAGTGCGACGCGCAGGCCGGCATCTTCGTCCGGGGTCAGCTCGCGACGAAGCGCCGCCTGCGCTACGGAGCGAAGCAAACTCAGCTGCGCGTCGCGGCCGCCTCGGGGGCTGAGGGGATTGAGACGCACATCCCCGCCGGGCTGCAGCGCGATCGGGCGGCCCCCAAGCGCTCTCGCGAGCGGCGCGTACTCGCTCTTGGGGTCCAAGACCCACGCCTGGCGCCCGAAGACCCGCTGACGGCAGACGTAGCTCTTAACGAACGCCGACTTGCCGCATCCAATCTGCCCGACGACGAGCATGTTGGGCCCCGGCAAGAGACCTCGCTCATAAAGCGCCCAGGGGTCATAGAGCCAGGCGCCGCCGTAGGCGTCGCGCCCGATGTAGGCGCCGGGGGCGCCCAGCCCGCCCTCGGCGACGAACGGATAGGCGGCCTGAAAGTGCGCGGTGGTCGCACTGTGGCCGGGCCGCTCGCCGCGGCGGCGCCGGCGCAGGGCGCTGACACCGCGCGGCCGAACCGGCGGCGGGTAAGCCTCGCGGATCGGCGGAACGCTTCGTGGGAGGCGTCTCATGCGAGCCCCCGGCAAAGCGGCAGGGTGAAGGCAAAGCCCGAGTCCTGCTCACCGTAGAGGCGCTGCAGCTCCAGGCGGGCCAGCTGAGCCGCGTGCTCGACATCTGATGCGGTGCGGTCCAGGTCCTCGATCGAGCGCCCCGACACGGTGATGTATCCGGCGAAACGCATCTCCGCGTGGCCGTCCGCGAGCTCCTCCTCGCGCCGCGCGGTGGCCTGCTGGCGGCGGCGGACACGGGCCGTGGTCATAAAGCCCTGGCGCTCGCGTTGAATCTCCTCGGCCACCTCCGCGGTGTGGGCGGCCTCGGCCTTTCGCATCGCGACCCTGTAGGGGATTGGCTCGATCGTCACCGCCACGGTGCGAAGCGCCGCGCTCTGCATCAAGAGCGGGGTCAGGAACGTCGGGCCGACGTCGCTTCTCGGCCACGCCGCGATCCAGTAGGTCGTGTGGACCGCCGAGTCGCTTCGGTAGTAACTCCAGCTCGTCTCGTCGGCCAGGGGGCCCATCATGGCGGGGTCGACGCCCTCGCGGCTGCCATCTCTCAGAGCCGCTCGGGCGCGCCCCTGGCGACCGTAGGGGTCAAAGCCGTCGCGGATCAGTTCGGCGTACTGGCGCGGGCGCAAGACGCCGAACACCGTTACCTCGGCGATCGAGAGGCGCTCGGCCAGGCTCTCGGCCTCGCGCATAAGCAGCTCGCAAGCGGCCTCCTCGCCGCCGCCCAAGCGCTTCAGCTCCCGAGCGCCGCGGCGCTGGTCGATCTGAAGTGCGACGAGGATCTCGTGTTCCTGAGTCGCCGGCGCCGCAGACTCGACGAGCTCGATGTAGGAGCGCACCAGATTGGAGTCCAGCGGCACGGTTCGATCGCGTTCGGCCTGCAGATGGCCGGCGAGCTCGTCGCCCTGGGCCGGCAGGGTGCGCTCTATCCACTGCAAGCGACGCACCGGGCTGCCGTCGCGCCCGGAGCTGGCGAGGACGGTGCCCCACGCGTCTAGCTTTCGCTCCTGCTCAGCAGGGTCGCGCAGGCCAAACGCGCCAGCGCGGACCGCGATCACGGCGGTGTAGCTACCCGCGCTTCGATCGCGGATCACCCCAACCTCGTCCTGGCCGTAGGGGACCTCCAACATGTCCAGGTCTGCCAGCTCGGGCGGCAACGAGCGCTCACAAACAAGCTCGCCGTCGCACTCCACCTGGACGCCTGCGCTTACCGTGATCGAGCGATAGCCCTCTCGCTCGCCCCGTGATCGCCTGGCCCAGCGCAAGACGATCGGTGCCCACTCCTCCAGGGTCCGGCCCTCCAGGGGTAGGAAGATCAGCGCGCCGGCGGCCGTGATGGCGCCAAGTCCGATCAACAGGCCGACGAAATCGCGAAACGCATACAGCGACGCAAGTCCGATCAGGGCAGCAGCCGTCACGATCGCGAGCTGGCCGAGCCGCAGCGGTCCCACCACGCCTCGCTCCTCGAGCGGCCCAAAGCGATACCGACGCCGACGTGGAGGCTGCTCAGTCATCCCCGCTCCGACCCACCTAGCTTCTTTCGCCTCCGCCCGAGACCTCTGGAGCGGGACGGGGCGCCTCTTCGCCGACCCGCGGCGCGTCGCCGCCTGCGGGCTCGTCCGATTGGCTGGGCGTGGCGCCCGTAGGGCGCGCCGGCTGGCCCTCGGGCCCCGCCGAGGCGCCACTTGAGTCACCGACTGCCCGGTTCGTTGCTGTTCCCGCCAAGCGTTGCGCCGCCGCCTTGCTCCCTTGCGCCGCTGCAACTGGCACGGCACCTCCGCCTCCGGCCGTGCCAGCGGAGCCGCCGGTCTCGGCGCCAGCGGCTTTGGCGCCACCGCCTCCGCCTGAGCCCCTGCCACGGGGCAGCCCGCCGCTGGCTCCGCCCCCATGGTTCGAGCCGCCGGCGCTGCCTCCTTCAGCACTGGGGCCAGCCCCCGCGCCCCAGTTGCCGCGGGCGGTGTTGCGCATCATCTGCGCGGAGGTCATCAGCTGCGTTCCGCTCACCGCGCCGCCGGCCGCCGAGCGGCGCCCGTAGGCCGCGGCCAGGGCGCCCTCGGTGAACGGCACGAGCTTGAAGAGGACGAAGGGCGCGAAGCAGGCCAACAGCATCAGCGCCGCGGCGGCCAGGATGTGTTCGACCTGGCCGTTGTTGTTGGCGATCAGACCGGCGGCCAGCGAAATGATCGAGACGATCACGAACTTGGAGGCGATCACCACGACTAGCAGTTCGCTGGTGCGTCGCAGGGCGCTGGACCACCGCGGCCAGATCGAGGCGGCCAGCGCCATCGGCATGAACAGCGCCACCACGTACACCGCGGCGTCGCGCATCAGCAGCTCAATCCAGACGAAGAAGGCCGCGAAGGCGGCGATGATCGCCGCCAGGAAGGTGACGAACAGCGGTGCCGCCGTCGCCCCCGTTGCTCCACCCACGGCCGTCCCGACCCCCGGCCCAGCGCTTGCGGTTCCGCTCACCGCGCCGCCGGTGCCGCCGGCCTGGCTCAACCCGTGAATCGCGCCCGCAAAGAAGTGCTGGCTGTTCTTGTTGGTCGAAACCGCGATCGCGTGCGAGAGGCCGTCGGTCGTCGTGATCAGCAGCTGCACCACGACATAGGCGACGCTCGTCGCCACAAAAGCCAGCGGCAGGTTCACGAGCACCACCCGCGCCAACATCGCCGAGTTGCCTTGCGCGAGTCCTTCTAGGACCGCGAAGAGCAGCATCGCGACGGCGAGGAAGGCGGCTATGGCCGCCATCTGGCCGTATTGGCGCACGAACCCCTTGGTGGTCAGGTCGGGGGTCGTCGTCTCGTTGATCAGCGTCACCACCTGGCCGATCAGCCAGGTGGCGCCGTCGGTGACCCAGCTGGTGATCTGGTTGAAGATCCCGTTGCCGATGCCCTTCACCGCATTGGCGACCGGGGAGGCGATCGTGCCTACCGCGGTGTTGGTCACGTCGTTACACACATCGCCGACCGGGTTGCCGCCCCCGATCGCACCTCCGGTCAGCGCCCCGACCCCTCCCGTCACCACGTGCGCCGGCGCGCTGGCAGCGTCGCAGGCAACATTGGCCCTTGCCGTCGGCGGATCCGGGCGCGCCGCCAGCGCCGCAGCGGCCAGCAGCGTCAGCGCAAAGAGCAAAGCGAAGCGCCTACGGAGTGACTCCATAGGTCCTCAGCTCCTTCGCCAGTTGGAGGACCTCGAAGCCCCCGACCGGCCCCGCAGGCGTCTCAATCTTCGGCGTCGGGCCGAAGCCCCCGCGCGTGTTGGCGATCTTCCAGTCGCCATCGCGCCACACGAGCTCGGTGTGGGTAACGCCGAAGTAGGCCTCCGGCTCTACCGCGGAGGCGTTGCCAAGCAGGGTGAATCCCCAGGTCAGCACACGGGCGCGATCGCGGGAGTAGGACTCGATCCGATAGCCGATCGGCACACCGCTATAGAGGGTCTGGGTCCCGTGCGCGAGGCCCTGCCCGATCGGGCCAGCCGCGATTCTGTTTTTACCCGGTGCGTTGACCTGCAGCATCGTCGCGGCGTAGTCGGGAGTCGCCACCGTCCTGATGCGCCGCCGTAGCACGCGCGGCCGCAGGATCGCCGGGTCAGCAAAGGCCTGCTGGTACTTCGCCACGGCCTGCGCCGCGCCAGCGCGAGTGTGGGCATAACCGACCGCTACTCCGTTGACGCTGTGCGAGGGACCGACGCCGGCGCTCGCCACCTGGCTCGTCGCGCTGCTCGGCGCGCTTGCGCGGCCGATCAGCAGTCCGCCAAGCAGGGCTGCGAAGCCGAGCGCAAGAGCCGCGCCGATCGAAAGGCCGCGCCGCTTGCCGCTGGTGCGGCCGTAGCCGTTTGCCCTCGCCATCGCCTAATGAACGGCGCTGCCGGAGCTGTAGAAGAAGTTGATGATCGCGGCGGCGGCACCGACGACAAAGGCGCCTGCGGCGCTGTAGAGGATCTTGGACTTGCCGTCCGCCGCGTGGCTGTAGTTCTGTGAGCGGCTCCCAAGAGCCCACTGGGCGCCTCCGATCACGAGGCCCGCACCACAACCCAGCAACGCTACGGCGGCCAGACCGTTGAGGAGCTTCTCCAGCGCTGGCGTTCCCGGCAGGCCGCTGGGATTCGGCTTGACGCTGATCTCCGCCATTAACCGGATCACGTGGAAGTTGAGTGCGTCAAAGACGGACAAGGCTGGCCTCCTTTTGCGTTACACAGGTCCTGTGGCCCCTATGTCCGCTATCGGGCACGACTGCCTCACCGAATTTCGGATTGATCCGTGTAGAGCGCCAGCACCCCGACGCGGCGCTCCGCTTATCACCCGCGCCCCGGAGCTCCCGAGCCCCAACGTCGTCTAGAGGCCGAACTCTCTGCTCGGCTGCTTTCTCGCCGCCGAAGGCGGGGAGGACGAGGAGGTGCTGCTCGCGGTCGCGCTACTAGCTGTGCTGCCGTCGGCGGTGGTGGCGGAGCCTTCGCCCGTCGCGAACGGATCGAACTCGCGCTGCGTCCGCTGCTCCGCTGCGGTCGAGGAGCTGGCGCTGGCCGTGCGCGAGCGCTTTCGTGCGGCGCTTGCCGTTCGACCGAGCTTCCCGGCGCTAATCGCCGGCTGATTGGCCACCGGCGCTCCAAAGGTCGCGTCCGGGGCTCTCAGCCCAGGCGCAGGTGCAAGGGCCTTGGTTGGTTGATGTGTGGGCGGCTTGGTGTGCCGTGCTCCGACCAGGTCTGCGCCGCCAACGCCTGGGCCCACGACGCCCGTGGCCAGGCAGGCAACCGTGGCCGCGGCGCAGACGCCCGCAGTACGCGCGGCACCGCTTGCCGCGGCCGCCGCCGTCGGCTCGCCGCCACCGCTCACCAGGAAGCGGCGTGCCAGCTCGTGAAGGCGCCCGATCAGGTCGGCGACCCCACGGCTTGCTGTGTCACTCATTGCGTCGATGCCGGACGGGAGGTTGAACGCCCCTCCGCGCTCTGTGGCGAGCGAGATCCACGCCGCCAGTCCGATCTCGATCGCCAGCGAGTCCAAGTCGGTAACGCCCAGCAGGGCGCGAAGCCGCTCCAGAGCAGCGTGATGGCGACGGTCGGCCTTCGACTTGCCCCAATTCAGGGCTCGGCCCACCTCACGAACTGACATTCCCTCGAAGTAGCAAAGCTCGATCACCTTTCGCTGCTCCAGCGGAAGTGTGTCTACGGCCTCTTGAACGCGGCGAGCACGGTCGGCCTCGAGCACCTGCTCCTCCGGCGTCGGCGCTGAGTGATCCGGAAGCGCGCCCACCGAATCCAGTCCGACCATCCTCGGCCAGTGCCCCTCCGCCTCCAGCAGGTTCTGCGTTCTGCGATAGGCGCACTTGATCAGCCAGCCGGCCGGGTTATGAACCTTGCCGCCCTCGGCGATCCGCTTCCAGTACTCCTGCTGCGCCTTGCCGAGCAGGTCCTGGCTGTAGTTGCGCACGAACTCCTCGGGGAAATTCTTGCGCCGCAAGAGCTGGCGAAATCCCAGCTGCGCCGCCTGCAGCTCGGCCTCGCTGAGCTCGCGCGTCGCCTCCGTTACTTCCACCGCCCCTGCATCGTCTCAGATGCCACGAGCTTGTGACCCTGTCTCGGCGGGAACTCAACGCTCGTCAGGAAGGCCGACCACGCGGCGCTCCGCGGTCGCTCCCCCCTAAGAAGCGCGAAAGCGAAGTGCTCGGCGACAGCCTGTCGCTGAGCGGGGGCTGCATGCCGCAATACGACATTGAGTTCCCAGGCGAGCTCGGGGTCCTCCCGAAGCGCACGCACAAGGCAGGAGCGCTCCGGCTCGGTTAGCCGTGCCGCATACCGGCGTCGAAGGCGTCTTGCCAAGCAGCGGCACTGCAGTACCCGGAGCGCTGGACCTAGTGAGTCCACCACCCCCTCTGTCCACCGCCAGCCACGATTGCCTCGCCAACTTCCCAACAAAGCGAGGCAATTTGCGCTGTGCGCGGACAACAGGGGCGCCAGCACATGCCCCCGCCGCCCGACAACAGGCTGCAAGGAGGACGCGGTCCCGCCGCGCCCCGGCACCTCTCCGTCACCTTGGTGGCGCTTCTCGCCGTGCTGGCCGCTCCAGCCATTCTCATCGCCTTTGGCCTCGCCAAACACGACGGCCACTCGGCCGCTCCCAGACAGCGCCCCTCGCTGATCTCCGGCTCGCGAGCCGGTGTCCTCTCCCCAGCCCAGCTCGCTGAGGCCCAGCGGGCGGCGATCGCCTTCGCGCACAGCTACGCAGCCTCCAGCTATAGGCCCGGGCCGCCACGGCTCCGCTCGGCCAGCGGCCGGCTCGCGCAGACGCTCGCCCGAGCTTCCGTCAGCATCCCCGCGACGCGAGTCGGGCTTTACCCCCGGGTCACCGACCTTCGGCTTCAGCCCGAAAGCGCCGGCTCCGTTCTCGCCACGGCGACAATCGACGACGGCAAGTCGCCGCCCTTCCCAATCCCCTTCAGCGTCCAGCGCCGCCGCACCCGCTGGGTTGTGACGGCTCTGGCCGGCGCGGAGTGAAGGCCCCGGCTGGCGATGGAAGCCGGCGTCTCAGCTCCGCGAGCCCCCCGGCTTGTGATCGGGGTCCCGCTCGGTCTGCTGCTGCTCCTCGTTGCGCTCGTGATCGCGATCGTCCTGCTCTTTGGCGCCAACCCCGACTGCGGTGGTGGCCCTGTCGGCAATCTCTCCGCCGAGGTCCCAGCGGAGCTCGTCCCGATCTACCAGGACGCCGCCGCCAGGTACCGGCTGGGCGAGCAGGGTCCCTCGATCCTCACCGCCATAAACAAGGTTGAGTCGGGGTTCGGGACCAACATGTCCACCTCGAGCGCTGGCGCGATCGGTTGGATGCAATTCGAGCCGGGCACCTGGGCTTCCTACGGCGTGGACGGAAACCACGACGGCAACAAGGACCCCTACAACCCGTGGGATGCGATCTTCGGCGCCGCCAACTACCTACACGCGTCCGGAGCGCCGAAGGACTGGCACGGCGCCCTACTCGCCTACAACCACGCCGAGTGGTACGTGCAGGAGGTCCTCTCCTACGCCGGCAAGTTTGCGGCCAACGGCACCACGCCCGTCGCAGCGATCGGCTGCGCATCCGCGGCCACCGGCCCCGCCGATCTGCAGAAGGCGATCAAGCTCTTTGAGCCGCGCCGCTACAAGGTGCTGCCGCAGAGGTACATGGCTCCGGGCTACAGCCCCGAGCCCGTTGACGAGCGCATCCTGCCCGACGCAGAGTGGGTTCTCGACACCTACCGCCTCCGGGTAACCGCGGGCCGCGAGACCGGCCACCAATCACATGGCGAGGGCACGGCGATCGACATGGTGCCGGCGGACGGCAACTCCCATCAGGACTGGGTGCACAGCGCACAGCGCCTCGCTGAAGACCTCGGCTGGCGGGTCAGTTGCGGCTCCAGCGGTCTGAGCAGCCAGTTCGGAGGCGCCTGCCAGCTGGTACCTGCGATCAGGTTCATCGGCTACAACGGCTTCCCGGACCACGGCGAGGGCAATCACATCCACGTCTCCTGGCAGGACTCGCTCAGTCCTGGCGCGACTGGAGCCCTCGTCCCTCCCGAGCCTTGGGTCAAGGTTTTCCCCGTCCCTGGAGCAGGCGCATGAGCCCTGGCCCCCCAGCTTCCCAACGTCGGGGCCTCTGCCCCGACCTGGCTGACCAAGAGCAGCGCTCGCGGGCCGGGTCAAGGCGCCGTGTCGCCGTACCCCGCAAGGGGTTGACGCGGTCCGAGAGCTGCCGCTACCCGGCATTTGGTCCCACCTGTGCAGCTCGCGTGGGCGGCCCTCAGCCCGCAGTGATCTCCCCCCTTCGGCCGGCCGGGCCGCTGACTTCCACCCTCCGCTCATTTTTCGCGCCCCGGCGGCGGAGCGCAAGGTCGGCCCGAAGGGCCTTTCTCTCTCGCTCTTCGAGTGCGCTCGCCGCCCGGAGGCGCGTTGTGGACGCGTCGAGAAGTCAGCTAATCCCCCACCGGGGAAGGAAGGAGCACCGATGAACAACGTCTCACTGATTGGTCGCCTCACCCGCGACCCCGAGCTGCAGGAGCGCGGCGGCAAGACCGTCTGCGACCTGCGGATCGCGGTCGACAACGGCCAGTACGACCCGACCTACGTCGACGTGTCGACGTTCGACGGCCAGGCTGAGGCCTGCGCGAAGTACCTCGCGAAGGGTCGCCAGGTGGCCGTCAACGGCCGGCTCGTCTACCGCGAGTGGGAAGCCGAGGACGGCTCGAAGCGCAGCCGCCACTCGGTGGCCGGGCGGGTCGAGTTCCTCGACCGGAAGCGCGAGTCCGAGCCCGAGGGCGCGGATGCAGCTTCCGAGGAAGGCGACACCGATTTCTAGATTCGGCGTCGCAGGTGGTGAAGGCCCGGCCTTTGGAGCCGGGCCTTCATTCCTGCTCAGAACAGGATTCGGCCTCGGCAATAGGGGAAGTACTCGTGAGGGATGAACGCGAAGTCCTACTGACTCTCACCCTTGCTGAGCATGCAGAGCTGGCGCGGAATTTGAGACGCCTTCGTCGCAGGCTGCGGAGCCCGTCGAACACCGCGGCTATTCTCGAAGCGGTTCGTCGTCAAACCAAGGCGGCGGGTGGTGAGTCCGGGAACCGAAGGAGCAATCGTGAGGGCAGCAGGCTACGTTCGCGTGTCAACCGATGATCAGGCCGAGCGGGGCCTGAGTCTTGGCGAGCAACGTCGTCAGATCTCGGACTACATCGGGGTCCAAGGATGGGAGCCGCTTGAGATTTACGAGGACAAGGGGTACTCGGGCGCGCGCGCTGATCGCCCTGGGCTTGTTCGACTCCTGGCAGAGCGCGCGAACTTCGACGTGCTCGTGCTTTGGTCTCTGGATCGTCTCGGCCGCGACCTAACCCTTCTAGCGACAACAGTCGGCAAGCTTCGCGAGGCTGGGGTGCAGATCGAATCGCTGAATGGCAGCATCGAACTGGAGACTGCTGAGGGGGAGCTTCACTTTCACATCGGCGCGGCTGTCTCGCAGTACGAGCGGCAGTTGATCGCCCGACGGGGCCGCATGGCCGCCGACGCTATCGCCCACCAGGGTCGCTACAACGGGCCGCGCCCTCTCGGATACCGCTTCGAGGATGGATTGTTGGTGCCCGTTGCCAAGGAGGCCCTAATCGTTCGACGGATCTTTACGGAGTTCATCTCAGGTCGTGGCTACTCTCAGGTCGCTCGCGATCTCAACGCTCAACACGTTTCCACCGTCCGGGATGGGAACTGGCGCAGCACCACGATCCGCGGGATGCTGACTAATCCCGTGTACGTCGGCCGCGTGCGTTTGCGGGGCGAGGAGCGGCAGGGCGTTCACGAGCCGATCATTGATCTTGAGACCTGGAACAAGGTCCAGGCGCTTCTAGCGGCTCAGTTCACCCCGAAAGGAAAGGGAAGAGGCCGCAAGCCCAGGGGTCAGCACCTCTTCATTCGCGGGTTGCTCCGGTGCGCCGACTGTGGGGAAGCGATAGTTCCCCGCACCCAGGGAGACAGCTACTTGTGCAATGGGCGTCAGGTCCACGGATGCGAAATGCCGTGGGTTTCCCGCAAGGACATCGACCAAGCGGTCTATGCGTATTTCGAACAGGTCGCGCTCGACGTCGAGGCCACGCGTCGCACTCTTGCTGAGGCTAGAGATCGAAAGCTTGCAGAGGTTCGTCAGCTTCTAAGCGAAGCCAATGCTGAGCAGCGGCGCTCCGAAGAGCGCTTTTCCCGAGTGCGCCGGGACTATCAGGATGGGCGTCTCGACGCCGATGACTGGCGACAGCAACGGGGAGAGCTGGCGGCCGAGCTTGACGCCGCAAACGCTGAGATGGAGCGGTTGCGCAACCAGGAGCAGGATGTCGCGCAATGGGCGGAGTTCGTGGATGCGGAGCAGGCGACGCTGGAACGCTTGACCGAGATCCGGCGTGTCATCGCCGGAGAACTCCAAGGAAGCGACGCGATCGAGTCCGTGCGCGCAGTTCTTGCCCGAACCTTCGAGCGCTTTGTCCTTCATCGCGCGGCGTCATCGCGCGCTCCGAAACGGCTTCATGTTGAGTTGGCGATGATTGACGGCTTCGTCATCGAGCCCGTGGTTCGGGAGCAGGTCATACGGGGTTACTCGGAATCCATGCGGCCTGTGTTGCAGCGAGAGCCATTGGCTCCAAACAAAGAACGTCAGGGGGTCGGTTACCGGCTGATCGACGGATGAGCCCGGTGGCCGACACGCTGGTGGCGGGTTGGCCGTTCGCGGGCGCCCTGGCGATGGTCCTGGTCGGCGAGCGCCTGCGGGCCGGGCGAAGGCGCGAGGCGCTGAATCGCGCTCTACACGAGTTTCGTCGACCGCTCCAGCTGTTGGCGTTCGCACCACGGGCGCCGCTTGCCGCCGGATCGTCGGCGCCGCTGGAGCTGGCGATCGCCGCGCTCGCGCAGCTCGATCGCGAGATCAATGGTGGCGCCGGCGAGGCGCGGCGCCTGGTCTCCTGTCACGAGCTGGTAGGCGGAGCAGTGGGCCGCTGGCGGGCTCGGGCCAAGGTCTGTGGTGGCTCGATCGTGCTGCGCTGGCGAGCGGGCGGGGCGCCGGTGATCGCCGATCCGGTGCGCCTCTCGCAGGCGCTCGACAACTTGATCGTCAACGCCCTGGAGCACGGCGGGCCGAACGTGGTCGTCGAGGCACGGGCCGCCGGGGACCGGCTGCGGATCTCGGTCACCGATGACGGGTATGCGGCGCGACCGGCGTCGAGGACCGGCGCACCGGCGGAGGTGATCGGGCGCCTCACCGGCCGTCGCCGCCATGGCCATGGCCTCGAGGTGGTGCGCTCGGTGGCCGCGGCCCACCGCGGACGCTTCGCGCTGCAGCGCTCCGAGCACGGCTCGGTGGCGGTGCTGGAGCTGCCGCTGGCCGGGGCCGGAGGCGCGCTGGCGGCATGAGTCGGCGCGCTCGCGCCGCGGCCTTCCTGGTGCTGGCGGCCGGATGCGCCGCCTTGGCCGCCGCGGTGGCGAACGGATACGGCTCCAGCCTCGCGCGCAGTTTCGGCCCATTGCGCGAGGTCGTGGTCGCGGGACGCGCTCTGCCGGCCGGCGAGCCGATTGGCCCGGCACAGCTCTCGCACTCGCTTCAGCTGCGCCGGGTCCCGGCGCGGTTCGTCCCGCCCGGCGCGCTCTCGGCACCGCAGCAGGCCCTGGGGCGCGAACCGTCGGCGCTGCTCCCGGCCGGTTCGTACGTGCTCGACGCCCAGCTGCGGGTGCCGCGGGCGAAGAAGGCGCCAGGTCCCCGTCTGGCGAACGGTCGCCGTCCGGTCGAGATCGCGGTCAGCGGCGGCGAGGCGCTGCTGGCGAGCGGTGGATCGCCACAGGGCTCGACGGTCGACGTCGTCGTCACCAGCGAGCCAGGTGGGCCCGGTCCTGGCCGCACCTACGTGGCCGCAGCGGGGGTGAGGCTGCTCGCGTTCACCCAGCAGGACCCGGCCGGCCCGGGCCCCGCCGCAGGCTGGTCGGCAACCCTGGCGCTGACCCGCGGCGAGGCGCTGCGCCTGATCGAGGCGGAGAGCTTCGCGCGCGGCGTACGGCTGCTGCCGCTCCCGGCGTCCGGATAGGGGCCGGACCCACGTCAACCTGCCGAGACGGCCTCCTCGAACGCCAGCGCCGCCTGGTCGCCACGAACCGCAAAGACGATCCGCCCGAGGCCGCTTTCCCCGGCTAGGTGGCGCTCGACCTCCTCGACCTCGATCCGGGCTGCCTCGTCGATCGGAAAGCCGCCGACGCCGGTTCCGAAGGCCACCAGGGCGAGTGACTTGGCGCCCAGCTCGTCGGCTTTGCGAAGCGTGCTTGCGGTCGCGCGGCGGATGATCTCCGCCGAGGTCGGCCCGCCCAACTCCATCGTTGCGGCGTGGATCACCCACTTCGACGGCATCTCGCCGGCGCTGGTGGCGACCGCCTCGCCGAGACCGATTGGGGCGCGCTCATCGCTCTCGCGTTGCACGTCGGGCCCACCTGCCCGCAAGATCGCCCCGGCGACCCCGCCGCCGTGCTGGAGCGCGGTGTTGGCGGCATTGGCGATTGCGTCGACCTCGAGCTTGGTGATGTCTGCCTGCAATACCTCGATTTGTGCCATTTTGCTCCCCTTTTTGTGGCTGGTCAGTTATCAGACTCGGTGGTAGCCTTTCGGTCAGTTCCTTGGGTGCAAATCAGGAGGAGTGACGACCAAGATGGCAACGCGAGTCTTTGTCACCGAGGATCAACCCCGTCTATCGCGAGGGTCTCGTTGAATGTATTCGTGATCGGCCCGGACTCGAGCTCGTCGGCGAGTCGGGAGACGGGCACCAGGCCCTGGACCGCATACGAGAGCTCGAGCCGGATGTCGCGCTTCTGGACCTGAGGCTTCCGGGGATGGACGGGATAGACCTCGTCAAGACGCTGCATGGGGAGCGGGTCGACACCCGCGTTCTTCTGCTCTCGGCCTACTCGGACGGAGCCCTGATCTATGAGGCAATGGAGGGGGGTGCCGCCGGCTATCTGTCCAAGGATGCGGCCGCGGACGAGATCTGCGACGCGATCCTTGCAGCTGGTGCCGGAGAGACGGTGCTTTCGCCCGATGTCGAGCACCGGCTCGCGCGCCAGATCAGCCTCAGGTTGGAGCAGGAATCGAGGCTGTCCGGTCGCGAAAGCGAGGTCCTGACGTTCGTCGCCGACGGGCTTTCGAGCGCTGACATCGGCCGGCGCATGCACCTCAGCGAGGGCACGGTCAAGACCTACATCCGCCGGGCATACGAGAAGCTCGGCGTGTCGAGTCGCGCGGCGGCGATCGCCGAGGCAATGCGCCGCGGCATCCTCGCCTAGCTGCTGCGCAGCGGAAGCGTCGTGCGGATCCGGGTGCCCCCGCCCGCCCGGCTCTCTATCTCGAGCTCCCCGCCAAGCACCTCGACGCGCTCGGCACTCGAGGCAAGTCCGATGTGACCCTGCTCTACGGCGGAGTGCCGGCGTCCGGCCTCCAACCCGCATCCATTGTCGGAGACCTCCATCACGACGCGGCCGTTGTTGCGGGCAACCGTCAAGCCGACCTCGGTCGCACCGGAGTGCTTGGCGGCATTCGTCAGCTGCTCGCGCCCGAGGACGAAGAGCAGCGAGTCGAGCGGACCGCAGGCTTCCGGGTCGACGTCGACCTCGGCCTGAAAGCCTGCCCGCTCGGCCTGATGATCCGCCACCTCCTGAAGTGCCGCCTCCAGCCCCGCGTGCTCGAGAATCGCCGGGTGCAGGTCGAAGATCGCGCCGCGCAGCTGCTCGATCGTCCGGGCGATCGCCTCCCGCGCCCGATCTGCTTTGTCACTGATCCCGGCCGGAAAACCCTGGCGAGCGAAGAGGAGGTTCTGCAGTGCCTCGTCGTGAAGCGCCTCGGCGAGGCGCCGACGCTCGGTCTCCTCGGCCTGAAGCACTTGGCCCACCAAACGGCCACGGCTGGCGGAAACGTCAGATAGACGCTCTGCCTGCCTCTCGAGGGTCGCCTGCAGCGCCGCCAGCTCGTCGGCGCGCTGCTGGAGCGCCTCCGCGCGTTGCTCGGAGATCAGCAGGTTGCGCTGGAGATACTGATAGGCCAGCTGCACGACGACGAGCAAGCCGAGGGCCCCGAGACCGAGGTTTCCGTAGACGTAGGCGGTGGCGGTGGTAAGCAGTGCGAGTGGGCCCTCCGACGACGCCATCCGCGTCGCTTCCCGTTTGTACTCCGCCCGAAACGAGATCCCGTATGCGAGTCGGTCGTAAAGGCCTGCCAGGAGGAAGCTGAGGGTCGCCACATATGTATAGACGCCGAGCACCAGCAGCGCGAACCCCGGCTCGTCAGGCCTCAATCCGAAGGCCGCGACCAGCCAACGGCAGACCAGCCCGGCGGTGACAGCCGTAGCCGCGTAGTGGGTCAGATTCGAGACAACGTCCGGGAGCGATGTGCGCTCGTGTCCAGCGGCGAACAGCAGCGAGACGATGGAGATCGCCACCGCGGGAGCCGGGCCCAGCAAGACGATCGCGAAGATGCCGGGGGCCGTCGACGCCACTGTGATGTGCGCTTGCGGCAACCTCACCGCCAGCAGCTCGCTCGCAACGGAGAAGACCGCAAGCAGCAGGACAAGCGAGAGGGGCTGCCAATCCTCGGCCTGCGAGGTGGCGGCGGCGACCGCGCAGAGCCCGCCGAAGACGATCAGGTTGCCGACGAGGACTTTCCGTTCGCGTCGCTCCGGCACCCGCGCCGAGATCCACGACATCGCTAGTCGCTTCCGACCGTGCAGCGCTCCCGCACTCGCCCGGCATTCGAGGAAGGTGGCTTTCGCAACCCTGGAGCGAGGGTCAGTGTGGTTTCGACGCTCACGTGACCTGGAGCTGGTGGGGCCGCTGCAATCCCCTCTTCCCTGTGGGCAGGGTACTACCGGGGTCGCTAACTGACCAGCCGACAAATAGGGGTGAAACTGCAGGGAAATATAAGTAGTACGTATCTGGGAACCGAGGCTTGCGGCAGCGCCGGCTACCGCGAGCCGGCCCGCACTCCGGCGCGGCTACCATGCCCTTCGCCAAGCCGTTTCCTGCCGGAGGCCTAGATCCAGATGAGCAGCGGGTCCACACGCCGCACCAAGATCGTCGCGACGGTCGGCCCGGCCTGCTGGGAACCTGAGACCCTTCGCGAGCTGATCTCAGCGGGTGCCGACGTCCTGCGGCTCAACTTTTCGCACTCCGATCGCGACCGGCACGCGAAAACGATCGAGCTTGCGCGGGCGGCGGCCGAGGAGGAGGGGCGCGAGGTGGCGCTGCTCGGCGACCTGCCGGGACCGAAGCTGCGGGTGGGCGAGTTCAAGGACGATTTAGTCGAGCTGGAGACCGGCAGTCACGTCCTGCTCACCACCGAGGCCGGCGAGGGTAATGAGAAGAGAATCCCGGTCTCCTGGCCGGGGATCTCGGGCGCGCTGCACACCGACGATCGGGTGTATCTGGCGGACGGCTCGATCCAGCTTCGCGTCGTCGCGCCGCTGGACGGTTCCGTTGACACCGAGGTCGAGGTTGGTGGCCCGCTTGCGTCACACCAGGGCCTCAACCTCCCCGGTGCCGACACCGGCCTGCCATCGGTTGACTCCGACGACCTCGAGTGGATCGACTTCGCTGTCGAGCACGGGATCGACCTTCTGGCCGTCTCCTTCGTCCGCGATGCCTCCGATCTGAAGCCGGTGATTGAGCGGCTGGACTCCTTGGACTCCGACATCCCGCTTATCGCGAAGATCGAGAAGCCCGAGGCTGCCGAGCACGCTGAGGAGATCATCGACGCCGCTGGCGCCGGGATCATGGTTGCCCGGGGCGATCTCGGCATCGAGCTGCCGCTCTCCCGGGTGCCGGTGGTTCAGAAGCGGCTGATTCGAGCCGCCGGGCTACGGTCCAAGGCGTCGATCACCGCCACCCAGATGCTCGCCTCGATGGTGACCGCGCGGCGGCCAACCCGAGCCGAGGTCACCGACGTCGCCAACGCGATCTTCGACGGAACCGACGCGGTGATGCTGTCCGAGGAAACTGCGATCGGCCACCACGCGGTCGAGGCTGTGCGGGTGATGGACCGCATCGCATGCGAAACCGAGCCCGACCTGCCTTACGGCGATTGGCTGTTCGGGCGCACCGACCAGACCGGTCAGGACGTCGGCGACTCGGTGGCCCAGGGCGCGGTCGGGGCGGTCTACCGGCTCAACCTGGCAGCGCTTGTGGTTCCGACGACGAGTGGCCGGACCGCCCGGCTGGTGTCCGCCCACCGCCCCAAGGTCCCGGTGCTGGCGATCTCCCCGCGCATTGAGACGGTCCGCCGACTCAACCTGCTGTTCGGCGTGCAGGCGGTGCTCAGCGAGCCGGTCGATGACATCCGCGAGCTGCTCGACTACTGCGCCACGCTTGCCGCCCGTCACGGGGTCGCGAAGTCGGGCGACAAGATCGCGATCACGGCCGGCCTGCCCGAACAGCAGCTCGGGACCAACCTCTTCGAGGTCCATCGAATCCCTTGATCTGAGGGGCGGCGACACAAGGTGTCGCCGCAGGGGCATGTCAGGCGGCGCAGCCGCCGCACTTGTTCTCGCCCGGGGGCGAGTCGGGCTCGGTGCTGGCTTGACGGGGCATGGGCGCGATTGAGCGCCAGCGCGACGAGCTTGCGGCGCGGCTGCGGGAGGCGCTTATCGAGCGCCGGCGGGCCGACGCAGCGGCGGGCCGGCGCCCGCAGGGAGACCTTCCCGAGGCAGTGGGGGAGCTGGTCGGGCGCGAGGCGGCGATCCTGCCGATTCGCGAGCGCGAGGAGATCGTCGCTCGCATTCTTCGCGACACCGTCGGCCTCGGGCCGCTTGAGGAGCTTCTCGCCGACCCCGAGGTCGAGGAGGTGATGGTCAACGGGCCCGACCGCGTCTACGTCGAGCGCCGCGGGCGGATCGAGCCGACCGAGGTCCACTTTGCCGACGAGGCCGAGCTTCGCAACTCGATCGAGCGCATCCTGGCGCCGCTCGGGCGCCGCGTGGACGAACTGAGCCCGATGGTCGACGCCCGCCTCGCCGATGGGTCGCGGGTCAACGTCGTGATCCCGCCGCTCGCCGTGGACGGTCCGGCGCTCTCGATCCGCCGCTTCGCGGCTGCCCGCCCGGGTCCCGCGGATCTTGTTGAGCTGGGGACGCTCACGCCGCAGATGCGCGGCCTGCTCGAGGTCGCGGTGCGCGAGCGTCGCAGCCTGCTGGTCAGCGGCGGCACCGGCTCGGGCAAGACAACTTTGCTCAACGCCTTGTCCAGCTTCGTCGCCGCCGAGGAGCGGGTGGTGACGATCGAGGACGCGGCCGAGCTGCGCCTCCAGCAACCCCACGTCGTGCGGCTGGAGAGCCGGCCGGCAAGCGTCGAGGGCCGCGGCGAGGTGACGGTCCGCGACCTGCTGCGCAACGCCCTGCGCATGCGCCCCGATCGAATCGTGATCGGCGAAGTACGGGGCCCGGAGGCGCTTGACCTGCTCACGGCGCTCAACACCGGTCACCGCGGGGCGCTGTCGACCGTGCACGCGAACTCGCCCGCCGACGCGCTGCGCAGATTGGAGACGCTTGCACTGATGGCCGGCGTCGGGCTGCCGCACGCGGCGATTCGCGAGCAGCTGGGGCGCGGCTTCGAGCTGGTCGTCCACCTCGAGCGACTGGCCGACGGGCGACGCGTCGTCGCCGAGATCGCCGAGGTGGTGCGGGCCGCCGGCGGTCCCGCGACCCGCGCGTTGGTCGTCAGGGAGTCAGATTGAGCGGCGGCGGTCCGACTCTCCTGCTCGGTGCGGGCGCCGGAGCGCTGGTCGCCCTGGCGGTGCGCGAGGGGATATTGGGGACGCCTGCCCTCGCCGCCTGGTTCCGCGACGCGCTCGAGCCGCTGGCGCGGGCACGCCGCGAGGGCTATGCGCCGTCGGCGATCGAGCGTCGCCGTCTCGCCGCGCTGGGGACTGGTGGGGCTCTGCTACTCGGTCTGTTGATCGCGGGACCGGGGTTTGGCCTGCCGCTGGCGGTCGCTGGGCCGGCGCTGGCAGCCTGGGCCGTGAGCCGAGGACGCTCGCGATACCGCCGCAATGTCGAGCGGGCGATGCCCGAGATCGCGTCCGCGGTCGCCGACTCGCTCAGCGCTGGTCGCTCGCTGCGCGCTTCGCTGACCGCCGCCACCGCCTCGCTCGACGGGCCCGCGGCGGTCGAGCTGGCCCGCCTCGGAGCCGAGTTGGAGCTTGGAACCCCAACCGCCGAGGCCCTGGCCGGGCTTCGAGATCGGCTGCGCTCGGCGCGCGTCGACGCCTTCGCGGGCGCTGTGCTCAGCCAGCAGCTCGCCGGCGGAGACCTGGCGGGGTTGCTGCGACGCTTCGCTGAGGGAGCCGCCGAACAGGATCGCGCCGCCGAGGACGCCCGCTCGGCCACCGCGCAGGCGCGATTCACCGGGCTGCTGGTGGTCGCGATGCCGAGCGGCGCGGCTCTGTTTGCGGAGCTGATGCAACCGGGCTTTCTCGGCGGCATGCTCGCGTCGCCAGCCGCCGCCGCGATGCTCGCCCTCGCAGCGGCGCTTCAACTCGCCGGCTTCGCCGCGATTCGCCGCTTCGCACGGGTCGGACCGTGAGCGGGCTTGGCCTGCTCGCCGCCTGCTCTGCCTTGCTCGCCGTTTGCGCGGTCCGCGAACTCGCGGCTTCCCAGCCCATGGTTGCCGCGCGGCTTGGTGCCCGGATGCGGCGGCGCGGGCTATGGGCGGCGCAGGGCGCGACTCTGCTCGGCGTCCAGGAGCGTTTGGCGAGGGCCGGCCTGCGAAGCCGCGTCTCTCCGGCCGGCGTGCTGATCGCGCGTGGGCTGGGCGCGACACTCGGCTTGTTCGTTGCGATGATCGCGGCGCCGGCGGCGCCGGGGAGGCTCTCCTGGCTGGTCCTGGTGGGAATGCCCGCCGCCGGCTTCCTGGCTCCCGATGCGCTGCTGGAGCGCGCCGCCCGTCTGCGGCGCGATCGCCTTATCGCCGCGCTACCCGACGCCCTCGACCTGATGGCGGTCAGCGCGGCGACCGGCCGCAGCACCGCCGCGGGCTTCGCCGAGATCGCCGCCAGCGGCGAGGGCCCCCTCGCGGTGGAGCTGGCGATCGCCCTGGCCGAGATCTCGGCAGGGACGCCGCAGGAGCGGGCGCTCGCGTCGCTGCGCGAGCGGGTCAGCGGGTCTGAGCTGGCCGCATTGGTCGCGGCGATCGAGCGCTCGCGACGCTATGGCTCCCCGCTCGCCGACCAGCTCCGCCATCAGGCGAGCGCGCTGCGCATCGACCAGCGCCGCGCGGTGCAGGAGCGGGCGGCGCGTGCGGCGCCGAAGATCCAGCTGGTAGTGGCGCTGGTGCTGGTTCCCTCGGTGTTGCTGATGATCGCCGCCGGGTTGATCGCCAACGCCGACGTGCTGCTCGGCGGCTTCTAGCCGGCTGGGGCCGAGGGACCCCGCTACTCGCCGCACTCCTCGCGCAGCCGCTGCGCCACCGACGCGGCGGCCTCGCGCATCCCATCGAGGTGGCTGGCGTCCTTCTTGTGGCCGCTCACGTTGCAGCACAGCTCCCCCGACTCCAGCTCGAATGCGAACTTCTCCGGCGCCGAGTCGGTGAGCCAAACGATGAAGGTGGGGGAGAAGATCTGGCGCAGCCAGTTCTGGTCCTGGCCCTTGTCGACGAAGATCTCGTAGTGCTCCTCGAGCGCCTCGCTCTCCAGGTGCATGCGCTCCTTGGTGCGGAATACGTCCTCCATCTTCTCCATGAAGCGAAAGCCGGACTTGCGGTTGCAGTACAGGCCCGGCACGAATTGCACCGACTCGGGAAGGTCGACCATCGAGATCGTGAAGTGATAGTCGGTCTCCTGACGACCGTTCTTGTCGTAGTAGACGTCGGTGTAGGTGTAGAGGGCGAGGGTCCCGTCGACGCCGTCGGCGAGCGAACCCGTGAGCACGTCGTTTGCCTCCCGCTCGTCCCCCTTGCGCAGCAGTGGCGTCACCGGCGGCAGCGAGCCGCCCTCGGTGCGCGTCATCCCACGCTGCTGCGCGTAGATGTCGAAGAAGGCGTCCTCGGAGGCGGCGTCGGCGAGGAAGAAGACGACGATCACCGAGATCAGCACGGCGCCCCCGGCGGCGATCAGGGCCACGGCGGGGCTGGCGGCGATCGCACCGACGATCGCGGCCACGATCACGAAGATCGCGATCAGGACCTGGGTCAGGCGCTTGCGCAGCAGGCGGTTGAGGTGAAAGGCACGCAGTCGTCGGCGTCGTCGACCTGGCTCGAGGGAGGCGGCGCGTCGGCGGATGGTGGCGGAGCGTCGAAGGGGGGAGGCGCCCGGTCGCTCACGGGCGGAAATCTACCTCGCGTCGGCGGTCAGATCGGGCCCCAGGGGTGGGGGTCGAGTGCAAGGCGACTTGCATCTGAAGCTCCGTCGAAGATGCCAGTTGCGCTGTTGAGCGGGCCGGTTTTTCTGCTCTGGCAAGCGGAATCCGGGCTCCGCGGAGGGCGGGTAGCAATTCCGTCCGACGGAGCGATTGAAATTCCCGACCGGCGATGTGTTGCAAAGTGGGGCTCCGTGGGTTAGCGTGGGCCCCAAGTTGAAGCCAAGGGCCGGGGTGATGAGGTTCCTCCCACCTCACCACCTCGGCCCAAACTTCTCCGCCCGCGCTAACAGGAAAGGACTCAGGGGTTGGCTTTTCGGGGTCTCTACGAGCACAGTCTCGACTCCAAGGATCGCCTCACGGTCCCGGCTCGCTTCCGCTCGGCGCTCGCCGATGGAGTTGTTCTCTCCAAGGGGCTTGACCCCTGCGTCGACCTCTACACGCCTGACGCCTTCGAGCGCGTCTCCGACACTTACCTCGCGCCGCACAGCCCGTTCAGCTCCGACGCGCGAAAGATGCGCCGCCGCTTCCATGGCGGCTCCTTCGACGAGAAGCTCGATTCGGCCGGTCGCGTCCGGCTTCCCAAACCGTTGATCGAGCACGCCGGCCTCAGCGGGCCCTGCGTCGTGGTGGGGGCCGGCGACAACCTCGAGATCTGGAACGCCGACGCCTGGTCTCGACACGAGGCCGAGTTGGACGCCGCCGCCGCCGAGATCGCCGAGAGCCTCGCCGACTCGGGCGAGAGCACGTAGTCCCCCGAATGGCCACCCTTACCTACATGCCGACCGAGCACCTCCCAGTCCTCGCCACCGAGCTTGTCGAGCTGCTCGCTCCTCAGCCGGGCGAGCTCGCGGTCGACTGCACCTTTGGAGCCGGTGGCCACGCCCGTCTGATCGCCGACAAGATCGGCCCCACCGGCACCCTCATCTGCATCGATCGCGACCCGGTCGCCGAGCAGCGCTTTGCCGAGTTCGCCGCCGACGCCCCCTGCCAGACGCGCTTTGTCCGCGACGACTACGCGGCAGGTTTACAGGTCCTTTATGGCGAAGGCCACCGCGCGGACATGGTCTATCTGGATCTCGGAATCTCATCGATGCAGGTCGACGCCTGGGAGCGCGGCTTCTCCTACTCATACGACGCGCCGCTCGACATGCGGATGGATCCCGACCAGGAGTTCTCGGCCCGCGATCTGGTCAACGAGTGGCCAACCTCTCGCATCGCCGATGTGCTGCGCCGCTTTGGCGAAGAGCGCAACGCGAGCGGCATCGCACGCGCGATCGTGCGCCGGCGACCGATCGAGACCACCTCGGAGCTGGTCGCCGCGATCAAGGCCGGGATGCCGCCCTCGGCGCGGTTCGGCGGTGGGCACCCCGCAAAGCGCAGCTTTCAGGCGATCCGTATCGCGGTCAACGAGGAGCTCGACTCGCTCGACCAGGCCTTGCCCCTCGCCTGGGACCTGCTGAAGGTCGAGGGCCGCTTCGCCGCGATCTCCTTTCATTCGCTCGAGGACCGTCGCGTGAAGCGCTTTCTAGCCGACCGCGCGAAGGGCTGCATCTGCCCGCCGGAGCTGCCGGTCTGTGTGTGCGGCCACGAGCCCGAAGCCGAGCTGCTGACCCGAAGGGCCCTGTCGCCGAGCGCCGCCGAGCTGGGGGACAACCCCCGCGCCAGCTCCGCGCATCTGCGCGCCGCGGTGAAGATCGGCGCCGGAGGATCTGACTAATGGCGGCCGCAGCTCCGGCGCGGAAGAGAGCGGTGGGGCGTACCTCTCACTCTGCACTCCGCCAGAAGCCACGCAAGAGAGCGGGCGGGCGCACGTCTCACTCTGCACTCCGCGAGAAACGACCGCGGTCTCCGCAAACGGCGAGGCGCGCTCGCCACGCCGTTCGACGCACACCCGCCCGCTCCAAGCAACAGCAGGGTGGGCATCTGATTCCGATTGCTGTCGGGCGGACGGCGGTCGCGATGCGCGGCCTCCCGGACTCCGGGCTGGTGGTACGCCTCACCCGCGGGCGGGCCTGGATCGGGGTGCTCAGCGTGCTTCTCACCGGGATCGTGGCCCTCAACGTGGTCAGCCTCAGCCTCAATGCTTCGCAGGGCAAGATCGCCCAGCAGGCCCAGATCCTCGAGCAGGAGAACTCGGCGCTGCGGGCCCGCCTGGCCGAACGGCTCTCCAACGACAACGTCCGGATCGCTGCTGAGACCCTCGGCATGACGGCGCCTGGCCCAACCGACATCAGCTACCGCGACGCGTCCGGTCAGTCCGTGCTGCTCACGGCGCAGCGCCTCGCCGCCGGCTTCGGCCTCGGCAGCTCGCTGGTCGCCGCGCCTGTCACCACGACGCCCCCGGCGACACCGACCAGCACCACCACCTCAACGACCACCTCAGCCCCCCCGACCACAACCCCGACCACGACCAGTGCGCCCGCTCCGGCGACCAGCACCCCGGTGACGGCACCGGCCGCGCCGGTCGCCACGACTGGCACGCCGGGCGGCGGGGTCTCCCCGGGCTAGAGGCCAGTACCGGGCGGAGGCGGGATGAGACTGGTCGAGCGGCGCATAGGGCTTCTGTTCGCCGCCTTCTTTCTCTGCTTCGCGGTAATCCTCGCGCGGGCACTCTGGCTGCAGGGCGTGCGCGGTGGCGCCCTCGCCTCGGAGGCGACCAGCCAGCAGACCGAGCTGGTCACCGTCCCTGGCCTGCGCGGCCGAGTGCTTGATCGACGCGGCCAGGAGCTCGCTGTCTCCGAGGACGCGGCGAGCGTCTACGCGACGCCCTACCAGGTCAAGGACCCCGAACGCACCGCGTCGCGCCTGGCGTCGGTGCTCGACTTTTCGCGCGATGAGTTGCTGAAGGGGCTGACCGCCAACAGCGGCTTCTCCTATCTGGCCCACAAGGTCGACGTGCCGGCCGCGGAGAAGATCAAGCAGATGAAGCTGGCGGGGATCGGGACCCTTCCCGACAGCCGCCGCACGTATCCGCAGGGCGATCTCGCCGCGCAGGTGCTCGGCGCGGTGGGCACCGACAACCAGGGCTTGAGCGGACTCGAAGCCGGCCAGCAGAGCGTGCTGGGCGGCAGCGACGGCCAGGAGAGGATCGTCAAGGACGCTCTCGGGGAGCCGATTCGCCTCGACACGGTGACAGCGGCCAGCGACGGCCACGACATAAAGACCACGATCGACGCGGCGATCCAGGCGAAGACCGAGCAGATCATCGCCTCCGTTGGCCAGCAGTACGCCGCGAAGGGTGCGACCGCGATCGTCATGGACCCCCGCAGCTCGCAGATCCTCGCGATGGCCAACTGGCCCGGGGTCGACCTCAACAACCTCGGCAGCGCAAGCTCCAGCGACCTCCAGAACCAGGCCACCGGCTTCACCTACGAGCCGGGATCGACCTTTAAGGCCTTCACAGTCGCCGGAGCGCTCGAGGACCACGTCGTCACCCCGGACACGATCTTTCATCTCGATCCGACGATCCATGTCGCCGATCGAACGATCGAGGACGCGGAGCCGCGCGGCCCGGTCGACCTCTCGGTCGCCCAGATCCTCGCTCAGTCATCGAACGTGGGGGCGATAACGATCGGATTGAAGCTCGGCGCGACGAAGTTCAGCCGCTGGGTGAGCCGCTTCGGCTTCGGCCGACCGACCGGGATCCAGTTCCCGGCCGAGGAACGGGGCATCGTGCCGTCCTATGCCGACTACTCGGGCTCTTCAATCGGCAACCTCCCGATCGGCCAGGGCCTCTCGGTGACCCCGATCCAGATGATGGCCGCCTACGCTGCGATCGCCAACGGCGGCATCCTGCGCCGTCCACAGCTGCTCGAGCAGGTCGATGGGCAGCCGGTCACCGAGCCGGCGGGGCACCGGGTGATCAAGTCGGGCGTGGCGGCGGAGATCCGCCAGATGCTGGAGGGCGTGCTGGCGCCGGGCGGGACCGCCTCGGAGGTGAGCGTGCCGGGCTACACCCTGGCCGGCAAGACCGGAACCGCGCAGGTGGCCGAGAACGGCGGTTACTCGGAGACCAAGTTCGTGGCCTCGTTCATGGGCTTCGCACCGGCGGCCAATCCGCGCCTGCTGGTCGCGGTGATCGTCGACGAGCCGCAAGGTGGCAACTACTACGGTGGTTCGGTCGCGGCCCCCGCATTTGGCCAGATCGCCTCCTTCGCGCTGCCCTACCTGGGCATAGCGCCGAACTGAGGACATCTCTTGCGGCGCCTGCGGCGCCTGACATGCCTCTGCGGCGGCGCAACGCCGCCGCGACCGCCAATTGCGGCGCCTTTGGCGCCTGACATGCCTCTGCGGCGGCGCAACGCCGCCGCAACCTCCAATGCCCCTGTTGTAATTCCCGCGATGCAACTGAATGAGCTGATCGCGGAAATCGAGGTCGAGGCCGTGAACGGCGACCTCGCGACCGAGATCGCCGATCTCGCCTACGACAGCGGTCGGGTGCACCACGGCACGTTGTTCTTCTGCGTGCCCGGCGGGACCCGCGACGGGCACGACTTCGGAACCGCTGCAGTCGACTCGGGCGCCGCCGCGCTCGTGGTCGAGCGCGATCTCGACCTGCCGGTGGCACAGGTCCGGGTGACGGACGCGCGGGCGGTGATGGCACCGTTGGCAGCACGCTTCTGGGGCGACCCGACCGCGGAGCTGAGGGTGGCCGGTATCACCGGAACCAACGGCAAGACAACCACGGCGTTCATGCTGGAGGCGATCCTCGACGAAGCCGGGGTGCGCTGCGGGCTGCTGGGGACCGTCAAACAGGTCGTCGGCGGGATGGAGGAAGAAGTCGTGCGCACGACCCCGGAGGCGATCGACCTACAGGCGACCTTCCGCCAAATGCTCGAAGCCGGCGACGAGGCGTGCGCGATGGAGGTCTCCTCGCACGCGCTTGCGCTGCACCGCGCCGATGCGATCCACTTCGCCACCGCCGTGTTCACCAACCTCAGCCAGGATCACCTCGACTTCCATGCCGACATGGAGGACTACTTCGCGGCCAAGCGGCTGCTGTTCGATGCCGGCCCCGGTGCGGCCGTGGTGAACGTCGACGACCCGTACGGTCAGCGGCTCGCCGCTGAGATCGATTGCCTGACCTTCTCCGCGGAGGGTGCCTCGGCGGATTTCGGAGCCGACGCGGTCGAGCTTGGTCCCTCCGGCGCGAACTTCCGGGTCGTCTCGGCAGAGGGCTCGGTGCACGTGAGTACGCGCCTGCCGGGCCATTTCAATGTCTCCAACGCCCTCGCCGCGATCACGGCCGCGCACACCCTCGGGGTGTCCCTCGAGCAGGCGGCGGCCGGCCTCGAGGCCGCGGTCGGCGTCCCCGGACGCTTCGAGCCGATCGAGGAGGGGCAGGAGTTCACAGTGTTGGTCGACTACGCGCACACCCCCGAAGCGCTGGAGAACGTGCTGCGGTCCGCTCGCCCGCTCACCGAGGGCAGGCTGATCTCGGTCTTCGGGGCCGGTGGAGACCGCGACCGCGACAAGCGACCCCGCATGGGACGGATCGGCGCCGAGCTGTCCGACCTGGCGATCGTCACCTCCGACAACCCACGCTCCGAGGACCCTGAGGCGATCATCGAGGAGATCCTCGCCGGGATCGGGGGCAACGACGAGGGCGTTCGGGTGGAGCCGGATCGCCGCTCGGCGATCGGGCTGGCGCTGCGCGAAGCGGCGGCCGGGGACACGGTGCTGATCGCCGGCAAGGGACACGAGCAGGGCCAGGAGTTCGAGGATGGCCGCAAGATCCCCTTCGACGACCGCGAGGTCGCCCGCGAGCATTTGCGATCGCTGGCGGGTTCGGCGTGATCGAGCTCAGTCCCGAGCAGATCGCGGAAGCGGCCGGGGCGGAGATCGTCGCCCGCGGCGGCGACGGGCATCCCGGTCGCGCCGTCGTCGATTCCCGCGAGGCCCGGCCGGGCGACCTGTTCGTTGGGCTGCGCGGCGAGCATGCCGATGGCGGCGCCTTCGCCGAGGCGACGCTGGCGGCCGGCGCCTGGGGGGCGCTGGTCGGGACCGAGCATGCCGCCGGACTCCAGGGCGGTTGGGTCCTCGCGGCACCCGATCCACTTGCCGCGCTGGGCTCGCTGGCCCGTGAGTGGCGCCGGCAATTGGGGGCGCGGGTCGTCGGCGTCACCGGCTCGGTGGGAAAGACCTCGGTCAAGGACATCTGCGCGACGCTTCTGCCCGGCAGCGTCCACGCCAGTCCCGAGAACTACAACACCGAGATCGGGCTGCCGCTGACTGTGCTGGCGGCGCCTGCCGGGGCCGACGTCCTGGTGCTGGAGATGGCGATGCGCGGCGCCGGCCAGATCGCCGAGTTGGCGGCGATCGCCGAGCCCGATGTGGCGGTGATCACGAACGTAGGGCCGGTGCACGTGGAGCTGCTCGGGTCGGTGGAGGCGATCGCCGCCGTGAAGGCCGAGATCCTCGCCGGCCTGCCCCCCGACGGGGCCGCGGTGGTGCCCGTCGACGCCGGCGCGCTGGAGCCCCACCTGGAGGTGGTGCCAAGCCTGATCCGCTTTGGCGACGGCGGCGACGTCGATGTCCTCGAGCGGGCGGTCGGTGACACTGGCACCGAGGCCCTCGTATCCACCCCCGCGGGCGAGCAGCGCTTCAGCTTCCCGTTCACAGAGGACTACAACCTGACCAACGCGCTGGCGGCGATCGGCGCTGGGATCGCGATCGGGGTCTCGCCCGCCGAGATGTCCGGTCAGGCGTCCTCTATACGCTTCTCCCGCCTCCGCGGCGAGCGCGTCGAGCTCGGCGACGGGGTCGTCTTGGTGAACGACAGCTACAACGCCAACCCGGTGTCGATGAGAGCAGCGCTCGACCACCTCTGCTCGCTGCGGGTGGATGGGCGGCGGATCGCTGTGCTGGGCGAGATGGCGGAGCTGGGCCCCGAGGCACCCGGCCATCACCGAGAGGTGGGCGCCCATGCTCGCGAGGCCGGCGTAGACCTGCTGGTCGGGGTTGGCGAGGCGGCTCGCGATTACGCGCCCGACCAACTCGTGGCCGATCCCACCGAGGCGGCGGAGTTGCTCGCCCCAGTGCTCGGCAGCGGCGACGCGGTGCTGGTCAAGGGATCACGGGCCGCCGGGCTGGAGCTGGTGGCCGAGACTCTCCCCGCCCTGCTGGAGGTCGAGAGGGTGGAGGGCTGATGGGGGAGGTCCTGATCGCCGGTATGGCGGCGATGTTCATCTGCCTCTTCCTGGGGCCGAAGTTCATCGAGTACCTGCGGCTGAAGGAGTTCGGCCAGCACATCCGCGAGGAGGGACCGCAGGAGCACCACGCCAAGGCGGGCACACCGACAATGGGCGGCCTGATCGTCTTCGCGGCGATCTGCGTGCCCTTCCTGGTGCTGTCGGACCGCGACGCGCAGAGCATGGCGGTGTTCGGCGTCGCGATGCTCTCGGCGACGCTCGGCTTCGCCGACGATTTCCTGAAGATCGTCAAGCGGCGCTCGCTGGGCCTCTCGGCGCGGCCGAAGCTCGCTGTGCAGCTGCTGCTGGCGCTCGGGCTCTGGTGGGTCGCGCGTCACTACGTCGGCCTTGAGCCGAACCTGAAGTTCCGCATCTCCGACGCCAGCGTCGACATCGGCCCCGTCCTCTACTTCGTGCTCGTCTTCCTGGTGATCGCCGGGGCTTCCAACGGCGTCAACCTCACCGACGGGCTGGACGGCCTCGCGGCCGGATGCTGCGCGATCGTCCTGCTCGCCTACACCGCGATCACCTTCGTCACCAAAGGCCAGCAGGACCTGGCTCTGCTCTCGGCCTGTCTGGTCGGCGCCTGCATCGGCTTTTTGTGGTTCAACGCCTTTCCGGCCTCGATCTTCATGGGCGACACCGGGTCGCTCGGGTTAGGCGGGGCGATAGGGGCGCTGGCCGTGATGACCCAGACCGAGGTGCTGCTGATCATCATCGGCGGGATCTTCGTGATCGAGGCGCTCTCGGTCGCGATTCAGGTCTTCGCCTTCAAGATGTTCCGCCGCCGCGTGCTTCTGATGGCGCCGGTCCACCACCACTTCGAGATGCTGGCCTGGTCGGAGACCAAGATCATGCTGCGCTTCTGGATCATCGCCGCGGTCTGCTCAGGGATCGGCTTCACGCTCTACCAGCAGTCGATCGGGCGCTAGCGCGCGCCTCCCGCGGGCAGGGGGCGGTGAAGGGCGGGCGAAGATAGGGGCGTGGAAGCTCCGCCAAAGCCGCGCCCGCCTTTACCGGAAGGACGCTTCTTGGTCGTCGGCCTGGCGCGCTCCGGCAGCGCCGCGGCGCGCCTGCTAGCGGAGCGCGGCGAGCAGGTCCGGGGCGTGGACTCCGGGCATCCCGACGGCGCCGAGAGGCTTGCCGAGGTGGGCGTCGAAGTCCTCCTGAATGAGGACGGAACCGAGCTTTTGGACGGTGTGAAGACCGTCGTCAAGAGCCCCGGCGTGCCCAACGACGCTGCGGCGATCGCCGCTGCCCGGGAGCGCGGCATCGACGTGATCGGTGAGCTGGAGCTTGCCTGGCGCGCGATCCCGAACCGATTCGTTGCGGTCACAGGGACAAATGGCAAGACGACGACGACCGAGCTGCTCGGCGAGCTCTACCGCGCGGCCGGCGAGCCCGCCGCGGTTGCCGGCAACGTCGGCACCCCGCTTGCCTCATTGGCCGGAGAGGTGGACGCTGCCGCAACCGTGATTTGCGAGTGCTCCAGCTTTCAGCTCGAGGACGCCGACGCCTTTGCCCCCGAATGCGCCGTGTTCCTCAACCTCGCGCCCGACCACCTCGACCGCCACCCGACCAGCGAGGAGTACCTGGCCGCGAAGCTGCGGATCTTCGCCCGGCAGGGCAATGACGACGTCGCCGTGTTCAACGGCGACGAGCCGGCGCTTACGGGGCGCGACCTTGGCGGCTGCGCGCGCCGGGTTCGCTTCTGCAGCGGCGCCGACCCCGGCTGCGAGGTCTCGCTCTCGCAGGGGACGATCTTCTGGGACGGCGAGCCGCTGCTCGGGGCCGGCGAGCTGAAGCTGACCGGCGTCCACAACGTCCACAACGCGATGGCAGCCGCCGCCGCGGCGCTGACGATGGGCCTGGACCCCGAGGCCGTGCGCGAGGGCCTGCGTTCCTTCGCCGTCCTTCCGCACCGGCTCGAGCCCGTCGACGAGGTCGACGGCATCCGCTTCTTCAATGACTCAAAGGCGACCAACGTCAGCGCCGCGTCCGCCGCCCTTGAGTCCTTCGACGGCGGAGTGCACGCGATCCTCGGTGGCCAGCCGAAAGGCGAGTCGTTCGAGCCGCTGGTCGAGCCGGTGCGCGAGCGCTGCGCCGCCTGCTATCTGATCGGCGAGGCGGCCGAGGCGATCGGCGCGGCGCTGGAGCCCGCCGGCGTGCCGCTGCATCGCTGCGACGACCTAGACGACGCGGTGCGCAGGGCAGCCGCCGCGGCGGCGCCGGGGGAGGTGGTGCTGCTCTCGCCCGCCTGCGCCAGCTTCGACGCATTCCGGGACTTCGAGCAACGCGGTGAGGCCTTCCGGGCCGCGGTCGAGCGACGATGACGGCTCGGGCGGCGACGGCCGGCAAGGCGCCGGCCAGGAAACGATCGACGCGCTCCCGCGCGGCGGCCGGCAGCGGCCCCTCCGAGTACTCGATGCTGCTCACGGCGACGCTCTGCCTGCTCGCCTTCGGCGCGGTGATGGTCTTCTCGGCCAGCTCGACCACCCAGGTGCTGAGCAACGGCGGCTTGGGCAACAGCGCCTTCTATCTGAAGCGCACGGTTCTGTTTGGGGTCGCCGGGTTACTGGTCATGCGCGTGCTCGCGGTCGGGGGCGTGCGGATGGTGCGCTCGCTGACCCCGGGGCTGCTCGCCGGCTCGCTGTTCCTGCTCGTCGTCGTGCTCGGAATCGGCAGCAGCGCCAACGGCGCAACGCGCTGGATCGGCTCGGGCTTCGTGCAGGTTCAGCCCTCGGAGCTGGCCAAGGTGGCGCTGGTCCTCTACGGCGCCTACCTGCTGGCGGAAAAGCCGAAGCGGGCGCGCAGCATCGAGGGGATGATGCCCTACCTGCTGCTGACCGGGTTCGCCTGCCTGCTGGTCGTGCTCGAACCAGACCTCGGCTCGGCGATCGTCGTCGCCTTTGCCGTCACCACGACCCTGATCGCGGGCGGAGCCCGGGTGCGCGACCTTGCCTTGATCGGCCTGGTGGTCGGCTTCCTTGTCCTGCTGGCGGTGATGATCGAGCCCTACCGAATGGCGCGGCTGACCGGCTTCCTGCATCCGGGCGCCGACGCCGCCGGCAATGGCTTTCAGGCGGCCCAGGCGAAGATCGCCCTCGGCTCCGGCGGGATCTTCGGCGTCGGGCTCGGCAACGGGGTGCAGAAAGCTTTCTACCTGCCCGAGGCCCACACGGACATGATCGCCGCCGTGATCGGCGAGGAGCTGGGCCTGGTCGGGATCGCGGGCCTCGTCGGGCTGTTCGGGCTGCTCGGCTACGCGGGCTTTCGGACCGCTCAGCGGGCCAAGGACCATTACGGAAAGCTGCTGGCCGCAGGCCTGACCTCGCTGATCCTCTGCCAGGCGATTCTTAATCTCTTTGCGGTGATGGGGCTGGCGCCGCTGACCGGTGTGCCGCTGCCGTTCGTTTCATACGGCAACAGCAGTCTGCTGGTCAGTCTGGCCTCGGTCGGTCTGATTTTGAATGTGGCCCGAGCAAACGAGCGCGGCGTCGCGGCCAGCAATCCGGGGCGCGGCGCTGGCAGACTGCGGGTCCTAGAGGGCGGGCGCTCGAGCCCGCGCGGAAGGAGCGTTGCGAGCGGTGCCAAGGGTCGTGATAGCCGCGGGCGGAACCGC
>JBBQNM010000015.1:0-37830 GCA_038329895.1 Solirubrobacterales bacterium
GCCTGCGACACACCTTCTGCGGCGGCTTCGCCGCCTGACAGTCGGTCTTGGCCGGTGCCGTAGGCGCCGGCACAGGCATGTCAGGCGCCGAAGGCGCCGCAATTAATTCATGAAGGAAGTCCCCCGCATCGCCAGCTACCAAGCCGATCCCGCCAAGGTCGGCCGGGTCTTGCTGCTGTATTCAGGCGGCCTCGACACCAGCGTGATGCTGCGCTGGATCCAGGAAACCTACGAGGCTGAGATCGTCACGCTGACGGTGAACCTGGGCCAGCCTGGTGAGGACTACGAGGTGGTCACCGGAAAGGCAAAGGAGCTGGGCGCGATCGAGGCGATTGTCGTCGATGCGCGCGAGGAATTCGCCGAGGACTACGTGTTGCCGGCAATCCGGGCCAACGCGCTCTACGGCGGCGGCTATCCGCTGTTCACGGCGCTGGGACGGCCGCTGATTGCGAAGCTTGGGGTCGATCACGCGCGGCGCACCGGCTGCGACACGATCGCCCACGGCTGCACCGGCAAGGGAAACGACCAGGTGCGCCTCGAGGCGTCCGTGGCGACACTGGACCCGGAGCTGAAGGTGATCGCACCGGTGCGCGAATGGAAGATGGGCCGCGAGCAGGAGATTGCCTACGCGCGTGCGCACGGGATCCCGGTCAAGGGTGGCACCGAGCAGGCGCCCTACTCGATCGACGACAACCTCTGGGGGCGCTCCTCGGAGGGGGGCGCGATCGAGGACATCGACCAGCCCCCTGCCGATGACGTCTTTCAGCTCGTCACCCGCCCCGAGGAGGCGCCCGACGAGCCGCAATCGCTGCGGGTCGGCTTCGAGGCGGGACGTCCGGTGTCGCTGGACGGCGACCGGCTTGAGCTGGTCGAGCTTCTGGAGCGTTGCTCCGACGCCGGTGGCCAACACGGGGTCGGCATCGTCGATCACATCGAGGACCGCATCGTCGGGCTCAAGGTCCGCGACCTCTACGAAGCACCCGCGGCGGCGATCGTGCTCACGGCTCATCGCGAGCTGGAGAAGCTGGTCTCGACCATCCACCAGAACAACTTCAAGGGGTCACTGGAAAGCCACTGGGCCTACCTCTGCTACGCGGGGCTCTGGCACGAGCCGCTGCGAGAAGATCTCGACGCCTTCATGCAGTCGGCCAACCGTTTCGTGACCGGCGAGGTGACCATGAAGCTCTACAAGGGGTCGGCGACACCGGTCGCGCGCTCCTCGCCCTACGCTCTGTATGACCGTTCGCTTGCCAGCTTCGGCGAGTCCGGCGGTGAGTTCTCCCAGAGCGCCAGCCCAGGGTTCATCGAGCTGTTCTCGCTTCAGAGCCGGATGGCGCATAGGGTGCGCAAGGACGGGAAGAAGGAGGGAGAGTGATCTACAAGGCGATAGGCAAAGCGGTGGTGAAGCTGGGGGTGGCGTTCGTGCGCCGCCGCTACGGCACCCAGCTGCGATTCGCGTTCGGCTTCGGCGTCGCCGCGCTGGCGATCGGCGCCTACCTGGCCAGCCGTGAGGTGGCCGAGGGCTGAGCCGCAACTTTTCTTGCGCCTTATCGTTAACGCAGTAATGCGTGCGCTAGCTCTCCGCTAACGTGCGCCCCGCCTAATCCCGGCTTGGGAGCGGGGAATCCACGGTGGCACGGCCGACCGGCCGACCACAGGGGCGAATCGCAGACGCGTAGCGCCAGCCTTCGGCGCGAGCCCGACAGCTAACCCCGCAGGCGTCAGAAGGATGAATTGGCGTTCGAAAACACCCTTTGCCACGCCGCGCAGCCGGATCGCGGCGCTCGCGTCGTTGCTGGGCGTCGGTGCCGTGATCGCGGCCCCCGCATGGGCGACCGACATCGGCTCGCTGCAGTCGAAGGTCGATGGTGCCCGCCAGCAGGCCAGTGCGCTGGCCTCCGACCTCGAGGCCAAGCAGCGCCAGATGGTCGCCGCGCAGCAGCAGGCCGCCGCCGCGGCGGCGCGCGAGCAACAGCTCAGCGGCCTGCTCGCGGTCGGCGAGCAGCGCGCGGCCGTGTTCGGCCGAAAGGTCGACGAGGCCCAGCGGCACCTGGCGGTCGAGAGAGCACGTTTGCGCCGGGCCCTCGTGGCGCTGAGGGGCCGGCTCGTCGCGATCTACAAGAACGGCATGCCCGACGCGACCGACCTGGTGCTCAGCGCCCATGGGTTCGACGATCTGGTCACCCGGGCGGACTACCTGCGGATGATCGAGGACTCCGACAGCAGTCTGGCGGGACGGGTGAAGCAGGTGCGCGACGCGGTCAAGTTCCAGCTCGGTGTCATCGAGCGGTTGAAGGCCCGCCAAGACGCCTACAACGCGCGCCTCGCGACGGCACGTGACCAGATCGCGGCGGTGCGGCAGCAGGCCGAATCGCAGGCCTCCCAACTGGCCGCGATCCGCGCTTCGCGGGAGGCGACCCTGAACGAGCTTCAGTCCAACATCAACGGCTGGATGAGCCAGATCGAACAGGCTCAGCAGGTCAGCGCCGCCCAGGCCCAGGCGACGGTTGGCCGCTGGCTCGGCGGTCCCTACTCGATCCCGTCCTCGATCGTGACGTGCGAGTCGGGCGGCAACTACGGTGCCGTCAACCAGTCGAGCGGCGCCGGCGGCGCCTACCAGATCCTGCCCTCGACCTGGTCGACCTACGGGGGCAAGGGCTCGCCCCAGAACGGCTCCAAGCAGCAGCAGGACCAGGTCGCCGCCCAGATCTGGGCCGACTCAGGCCCTGGCGCTTGGGTTTGCGCCGGCTGATCGCTACTTCGGCGCGGGGCTTCCCGAAAGCTCAGCCGCCACCTGGGCCGAGATCCACTCGTAGGTCTTCGCCAGGCCCTCGCGCAGGCTGATGCTCGGCTCCCAGCCGTAGGTCTCGCGAAAGCGGGTGTTGTCGCTGTTGCGGCCCCGCACGCCCTGGGGGGCGTCGGGGCGGTAGCTGCGGCGCAACGTGGCCCTGGCGATTTGCTCCACGGTGTCGACGAGCTGGTCGACAGTGACCAGCTCGGCGCTGCCGAGGTTGACCGGCTCGATCCTCGGTCCCTCGAGGACCTCGATCGTGCCCCTCACGCAGTCGTCCACGTACATGAAGCTGCGGGTCTGCTTGCCGTCGCCCCAGACCTCGATCTCTTCGCTGCCCGACTGCACGGCCTCGGCGACCTTGCGGCAGATCGCGGCCGGGGCCTTCTCGCGCCCCCCGGTCCAGGTGCCATTCGGGCCGTAGACGTTGTGGTACCGGGCGACCCGGGTCTCGAGCCCGAAGTCCTCCAGGTAGTGGCGGCACATCCGCTCTGAGAACAGCTTCTCCCAGCCGTAGCCGTCCTCGGGGTCGGCGGGGTAGGCGTCCTGCTCGCGCAACGGCGCGACGTCCGGCGAGTCCTGGGCCGCGAGCGGATAGACGCAGGCCGAGGAGGAGAAGAAGAAGCGCTCGACCTCGGCGGCCTGGGAGGCGATGAGCATATGGGTGTTGATCAGCACCGACATCATGCAGAGCGCCTTGTTGCCCTCGATGAACCCCATCCCGCCCATGTCGGCGGCGAGGTTGTAGACATCGGCGATCCCCTCGACCGCTTGCTGGCATTCTTCGCGCCGGGACAGGTCGAGGACCACGCTGTCGCTGCCCTCGTGCAGCTGGAACCACTGGTCAAGCGGCTTGCAGTCGACCGCCCGCACCTCGTGGCCCCGGTCTAGCAGCTTTCGCGACAGATGGCCACCGATGAAGCCCCCGGCGCCGGTGACCAGAGCGGGGCGGCGCTCTTGCCCTCCATCGCTGCTCGGTGGGGTCATCGCGAAGATGATGGATCGTCGCGGGGGACACGAAGATCTGCGACCCCTTCGCGGACCCCGACTGCGGGCGCAGGGCTGGACGCTGGGCCGCGTGATGGACCTCTGCCACGCACGGAAGCCTCGCGGGCCAAGCGCGCAACCATCGCCGCGAACGGCAACGGATCGTCCCTCGCGAACCAAGCCGCCTCGTCGATCCCGCGCAGTGAACGAAGCCAGCTGCGGGGGCGCAGCTCGCCCTCCCGCCACAGCTGCGCCGAGGAGACCAGGTCGAAGGGCTCCACCACCCATTTGCGGTGGTTGCGCGCCGTCGTCGGGGGGACAGGCTGTCCCGTCATGTCGCGGTACAGCGCTCCCAGGACGTCCAGCCCATTCGCTCCAACGAAGAGACGGAAGGTCTCACCGATCCGTGGGTTCACATCGAGCAGCTTGTAGAGGCCGTCCCGGGCGTCGAAGCGGTAGCCGAGGTCGAGAATGCCCCGGTAACCCACTGACTTCATCAGCCGCCGTGTCATCTCGTGCACGGTCGGGTTATCGGCGCACAGGCCCAGCGTGGCAGGCCCGGTGTGCGGCCCCCGCTGGCGCAGCTTTTGCCCCGTGAAGCCGACCAGGCATTCGGATCGCTGATCGAAGTAGCCGTTGAACATCCAGATGGACTCTGAGCCGCCCGGGATGTACTCCTGGAGCATCACGTTCGGCTCCTCCGGGCACTCCATCCGGTCGTAGGCGGCGAGTAGCTCCTCCTTGCTCCCGGCGATGATGACGCTGGGCGGAGAGGGTACGCGGGCCGGACGCCAGGCCGCTATGCGCTTCACCACCACCGGATAGCGCCTGCTCTCTGCGAATCCGGCGGCCTCGCTCCCGGAGGACGGGAAGTCGGTCAGCGGGACCGGGATGTCCAGCTCACCGCAGAGATGGTGCATCTCTGCCTTGTGGGAGAGCCTCCGTATCAGCTCCGCTGGCTGATCGGGAAACGAGAACCATTGGCGCAGCTTCTCAGCCTGACTGGCGACCAGCAGCGTGGCGGTGTCGTCGGTGGGGATCAGCACGGACCTTGGCAACCGGGGCCCGATCCCGCTCAGCAGCTCAACCCACTCGGCGCTCCCAGCTGCCTCTCCGGGGTGTGCGAAGTGCCCGGCCCAGTAGCGAGAACGCGCTCCGGGTGCGGGCCTTGGCACGACGCCGTACACGTCGACTCCCATGCGCCCCGCGGAGCGGGCGATCCCCAATGGCCCGTGGCTGAAGGCGGTGCCGTTGACCTGCAGCACGAGGATCGGCGCCGAGGTGTCAGAGGGACCGTTCAAGTCTCGCTCAACCCCTGGGCGCGCATCACGACCCGACCATCGGTGACCGGGAAGACGCCATCCAGGTCATCGATGTGGGAGAGCACGAAGTCGAGATCGGGGCGCTGGCCGGTGTCGATCAGGTACTGGGAGCTCCTGCCCCCCACGAACGTGTCGTCTGGAGCGTCCATCCATTTCTCCACGACCCGCTCGGTGGACTCGTCACCGGGCTCGTATCCCGCCTCGAAGAGCGGGGCCGCGATCCGGGCGCAGCACAATTGGTCCTCGGCGCGGAACTCACCCCGCGAGTCAGCCCCCAGCAGCGCTACGCGATCGTGCCCATCGCGCAGCTCCTTGACCTGTGCGGTGACATTTCGCAGGCAGGCCGCGTAGGCGGCGCCGCTGGCCGCGGCTTCGCACATCAGCCGGGTCCCCGAGGTGGAGAGGAGGACCATTGGCCGTTCGATGTCTGTCCGCCGCTCGATCTCCGCGGGGCTGTTCTGGAGATGAAATCCGTAGGGCATCGAGCCGCCGAGCTCCCCCACCAGCAGCGGATTGCTGAGGCGGGCGGCAAGCGGTACCGCCGCCTCGATCGACGCAGCCGGGAAGCATTGCCGCCCCTTGGCCACCGCCGTGACGGTGGTGGTGGTGGAGCGAAGCACATCCACGGCGACGATCGCCGTCCCCGCCTCTTCGCCCGAGAGGTGTGCGTGAAAGCAGCCGATGGTCAACACCCCCGCCACGGCAGCCCCTAGCGACCTGAATTCTGCCAGTCGGGCGATCGCGGACGAAGGCCTTCCACGCCGAAGGCATCCGAATGCAGTCCACGGCGATAGATCTCCACCCGCAAGACCTCTTCCAGAAGCACGTTTCCCAACCGCACCTCCGGGCCGAAGTGGTCGATCAAGGCGAACTGGCTTGCCTTCGTTGGGGCCTCGAAGATGACCCTTTCGAGGCTGAACGCGGCGGCGAATTGCTCCGCCAGCGCGGTGTTCAGTGCGCCCTCCGCATCGAACATCCCGACATCCTCGGCTGACTCGCGCGCCTCGACCACCACGCTCGTGGCGCCGGCGTCGAGCCATTCATGGCCTTGCGCGATCAGTTCCCTGGCCTCGGAGGGGCTCATCGGCCCGCCGTGCTTTCTGCCGAGCTCGAATTGGGCCTCGAGTCCGCGCTGGGAGGCCATGGCCATCACTTCGGGGGGAGAGAGCTCCACTCCCGAGAAGCCCTCCGCGCACTCTATGCGGGTGAATCCGAGATCGGCGCAGAGGTCGAGATAGGGGCCGATCAGTCCCTGCGCGGCCGAGATCTCGAAGGGGCCCCCTCCGGACACGGTGGAAACCCCGGCGCCGGCGGCGGCCTCCAGCTTGCGGCGTGTCTCGGACTCCTGCGCGACCATCCAGCAAGCCATCGAGATCTTCAACCCGGCCATCAGGTGGGCGCTCTGGGCCAGGTGGCCCTCCAGCGTCACGGGCGCACCGCCGGGGTCAAAGGGCGTTGTCGCAGGCGGGATCTCGCGCACCCCCAGACCCGTCAAGAACTCCCCAGTGCCAGACATGGCGGCATTATGATCGCTGGCCTGCGTCAGCGTCGAAGTACCGCCAGCCCTACGGGGTGCCGGATGGTGCGCCGCGGTTCGGGGGCTCGGCGTTGAGAGATCCGGAGCGGAACGGCCGCTGGTCGATCCGAACCTCCGCGTAGCCCTCTGCCTGAAGGGCTCTGACTACTGCGGCGTGGGCCGGCGAGCTGAGCGCCCGCGGCAGCTCTTCCGCGCCGAGCTGAACCTTGGCGCGCGGCCCGAAGTGACGAACACGCAGTACCCGATAGCCCAGTCGCTTCAGCGCCTGCTCGGCACGGTCGACCTGGTCGAGGGCCTGGCGGTCCACGGGGGTCCCGTAGGGGAGGCGCGAAGCGAGGCAAGGCGAGGCGGGCTTTTCCGCACTCGGCACCCGGAGCTGGCGCGCCAGCTTGCGGACCTCCTGCTTTCCCACTCCGGCTTCCAGCAGCGGGTGGATGACGCCGTGTTCCTCGGCCGCGCGCAGCCCGGGTCGCCAGTCCCCGACGTCGTCGGCGTTGGCCCCGGAGAGCAGTGTCGCGTAGCCTCGATCGGCTGCGTGCCTCGACAACTGCTCGTAGAGCTCGCTCTTGCAGTAGTAGCAGCGGAAGCGATCATTGCGCGCGTAGTCCGCTCGGTCCAGCTCGCCGGTGGTGATTGTCTCGTGTGCGATGCCGACCGCAGCTGCCACGCGGCCAGCACCTTCGAGCTCGCCCGTCGCCAGCGCCGGCGACACGGCGGTGACCGCGAGGGCCCGCGCAGCCAGGGCGCGGGCCGCAAGCGCCGCGACCAGCGAGGAGTCCACTCCGCCCGAGAAGGCGACCACGCAGCTTCCCAGCGAGGCGATTCGCCGCTCGATCTCCGCAGCACTGCTCATGCGCGATCGCCGGCGGCGAGTGCCTCCGCGAAGACAGCTTTCACCGAGCGGCCCGTGCGCGCAGCCAGCGCGGCGCAATCGTGGTGCTCGGGGGCGACGTTGACGATGCGACCGTCGAGCAGCCCCACCTTGACCCTCACGGTTCCCCCCTGCAGCTCGACGACGCGCTCCTGGCGCTCGAGCTCGTAGCGGTTCAGCCGCGCCGTGCGCACGCCAAGGGTCGTCGTCTGCTCGAGGATCGCGGTGGCCACCGCGGCCTCATCGCCTGGTCGCGCGAGCGCCGACAGCACGAGGCCGGGCCTTCCCTTCTTCATCTGCGCGGAAACCGTCCACACGTCGAGAGCGCCGGCCGCGAAGCACCCCTCGACCGCATCGGGCACCAGCTCGGGGCTGAGGTCGTCGAGGTTCGTCTCCAAGAGGCACACCTCCGCCGAGATCGCGGCGGGGTCGGCGCGGCCGACCAGCAGGCGAAGGACGTTCGGACGCTCGCGCAGGTCTCGCGACCCGGCGCCGTAGCCTACGTCGTCGAGCACCAACGGCGGGAGTCGTCCCCAGGAATCGGCGAAGGTTGCCGCAAGCGCCGCGCCGGTCGGCGTGACCAGCTCCATCTCCCCCTCGACACCAACCAGCGGAGCGCCTCGCAGCAGCTCGATCGTGGCGGGGGCGGGAAGCGGCAGCACGCCGTGGGCCGCCTCAATCAAGCCGCGCGTCACCGGCAGCGGCGAGCAGGTGAGATGGTCGATGGCGAGATCGGCGAGCAGGGCGGCGGCGCCGCATATCTCGACGATCGCGTCAAGCGAGCCGACCTCGTGGAAGTGCACTTCCTCGGCAGGAACGCCATGTACCCTGCCCTCCGCCTCGGCGAGGCGTGAGAAGGCCTCCAGGGCTCGGGCGCGCACCGACGCCTCCAGCTTCGCGGCCTCGAGCAGGGCGCGGATCTCCCGCCATGTCCCGCGGCCGGCCCGCTCGCCCCTCGTCTCGACCCGAAGCGCCGCGATCCCCAGCCGGCTGACGCGCTGCACCGTGATCTCGGCGCGCTCGAGGCCGAGCTGTGGCAGGAGGCCGCGGACAACCTCCACGTCTGCGCCGGCGTCGAGCAGAGCGCCGAGCAGCATGTCGCCGGCGATGCCGCCGACGCAGTCAAGATAGGCCGACCGGCTCATCTGCCGTCGGCTGCGGCACGGGCGATCTTCGCTGCCACGGTGCCGGCGCCGAATCCGTCGTCGATGCCCACCACCGCGACTCCGGCTGCGCAGGAGCAGAGCATCGAGTTGAGCGCGGTTTGGCCACCGGCCGCAGACCCGTAGCCGGCGCTGGTAGGCACCCCGATGACGGGCACAGACGCCAGGCCGCCGACCACGCTCGCCAAGGCGGCGTCCATCCCAGCGACTACGACGATGCAGTCCGCCTGCTGAAGGTCGGGCCAGATCGAGGCCAGCCTGTGCAGTCCCGCAACGCCAACGTCCTCGTGGACGCCGACGACCGTCCCGAGCAGCTCGGCCGAGATTCTGGCCTCGTGGATGACGGGCCCGTCGGAGGTGCCAGCGGACACCATCGCGACCGTGCCCCGCGTCTCCGGAGGCTCCCGAGCCACCCAGATCACCCGTGCCCGGGCGTCCTCCCGCGCGTCTTCGGCGACCGCCCGGACCGCCGCCCGAACGGCCTCGTCCGCGCGGGTGACCAGAGCGGTGCCAGCGCCCCCCTCGAGCAGCGCCTCGACGATCCCGGCGACCTCACCGGGTGTTTTGCCCTCGGCGAGCACAGCCTCCGGCGCGCCCTGTCGCAGCTCGCGGTGCAGGTCGACCCGGGCGAATCCCAGATCGCGGTAGGCAAAGCCGGTGAAGCGCTCCAACGCATCCAACGGGGCGACCTCGCCCCGGTGGACGGCCTCGAGGAGAGCATGCACTTCCGTTCGCAACCTCGTCACCCGCGCGATTATTACACCCACGACTGGGTAACTCGCGCGCGGAGCCCACGCCTATTCGGGCTCACTCGAGCGCTGCGAGCTCGCGCGACAGGCCGGCCTCCACCCGGGGCGGGCGCCCGATCACCTGCAGAGGCGCGCATGCGTAGATGACCACGTCGAGCTCCTCCCGGGGGCCCTGCTCCTGCTGCACCCTGGCCAGGGCATCGGGCCAGGTATAGACAGCGCGCATGCCCGGTATGTCAGCTGGAAGGCTCCCCGCCTCCCGGCCGGGTGGATGCAGCCAGATCGGGTTGCGGCGCTTCATTCCCGCCCGGGGGCCGCCGTCCTGGGAGCGCCCGCGCCGCATCCGGCGTGCTACCCGGCCGGCGACTTTGCGCGGCAGGGCTCCGGGCCTATTGAGCACCACGCGTGCGATGTGCCTTTGGCGGGCGAACCGCGGCAGGTTCATGAACGGGAAGAGCGCGTGATGTCCGACGCCCTCCGGACAGGCCGAGATGATGATCCTGGAGGCGTGAGGCGCGGCATAGAGAAGGGGGATGATGCCCTTGCTGCGCATGAAGGTGAGCGAGACATCGATCGGATACGCGTTGGAGATCACCAGGTCGGCATCACCTGGCGGGGGGGCTCGGTACACACGCTTCGCGAAGGCAACTTCCTCGGAGTAGTAGTGCCCCGGGTCGCCGCTCACTACGCGGACCGGCTCGCGATTCGCATCGATGTGCACCGAGATCGTTGCCTGAAGCCCGATCAAGCGGGCGACCTGGTCGAGGTCGCGGCGGAAGTCATTTTCGATCTCGTAGGACCCCTCCATGCTCTCGTGTCGGTAGTGCATCGCACTGATCGACCGGGTCCCAAGCACACCCAGCGCCAGCTTCGACCCACCCCCGAAGCCGGTGGAGTGCTGGGGGTATATCCCCCCGATGCCCAGCACGAGATCGCTGTTGGACACCTCACGGTTGACGATCACCGGGGTTCCGAAGGACGTTCGCCCGACCTGCAGCAGGTCGCCCCTGTGGTCGTGCGCCAGGAGCCGGCACGAGCCTGCGGCTTGCGGGCCGACCTTTCTCTCGATTACGTCTCGTGCTGCCGCGCCGTGCGCCCCTGAGGCCATGAGGATGGATACCGAGCTCGAATCGACCCCAGCCTCTGCGAGCTGGCGCAGCACGGAGGGAAGCACGCGCGCCGCCGGGGTTGGGCGCGTGAGGTCGTCGACGATCACCAGGGGCCGGGATCTTCCTTGCGCGAGCTCCCTGATCGTCGGCTGGCCGACTGGGTGCTCCAGGGCCTCGGCGATCGCCTCTTCGGAGAGGGGTGGGGGGGTCTGAGGCGCCAGGATTTGCACGCGCCAGCCCTCGGGAAACGCCAAGGTGAGGGGCCGATCCCCGTACCAGGCGGCCGCTCGAAGCTCGGCCTCACTCACGGCTCAAGTCGACCGGCATCCGGAGGCTTCCGTGCCAGGACCAGGTACTGAGCACCGGCAGACCGGAGCCCGGGGATGCCGCGGTCGCAGGCGCGCTGCAGCTTGCGGTGAACGAAAACACTCAGGCGCTTGGGCAGTACCCGGCGGGCGAAGAGTGTGAACGGGCCAAACCCGTACATCGAGCACCCCACCTTCTCGAGGCCCAACGACGAGATGAGGCTGTCGAACTCGCCCTGGGAGTGCAGGTTGTTCGGCGGGATGCTCGCAGGCTGCCGTTGCAGGCCCAGCCGCTGCAGGACCCACTTGACCCCTCGTCTTGCTGGAGCGAAGACGGGGCTGAATAGCGGGTCGAGGAGATAGTGCAGCCGCCAGCGGTTGTCCATGTTTGCGATCAGATAGCCGCCCGGCCGGAGCACCCGCGCCAGCTCTCGCAGCGCGCGGTTCGGGGAATGGAGCCAGGGAATGACACCCAAGGCGACTACGAGGTCAAACACCTCGTCCTCGAAACTGAGTGAATGCGCATCGGCACCGCTCACTGTCACCTGGGACGAAGCGCCCGCCGCCCGCACGTTCTGGCGGGCGCCGTCGATCATCGCTGGGGCCGTGTCGGTTGCTTCGATCTGAAATCCGCGCTCAGCCAGGGCGACAGTCATCAGGCCCGCACCGCACCCAACCTCCAGCACGCGCGATCCGCCGGGCAGGGCGAGCTGGCCGATCAACTCAAGGGCGAGAGCGTGACGATGCTGGTGGATGACGGCATATACGTCGTTCGCGGCGTAGATCTCGTCCCAGAAGGACGATCCGGCGTCAAAGTAGGCGTCGACCGCGCGCTGGACCTCCTCCTTCTGGACCGGGTCGGCGGGGTTCCTGCCCATCGAGGAAGTCATGCTAGATGCCAGCGATGCGGCGCAGCTCTTTGGGCCGCAGCAAGTCGTGCAGGAGGCCGTCCTCCACGGACGCCACACCTCCCTTTCGGAGCTTGACCCGTCCTCCGGTCAGCTCTGCCACGGCGTTGGAGAAGTCCGGTTCGTGACCGACCAGCAGCACGTTGCCGCGCCCCGCGGTGAGCTTGTCCGCATCGAAGGGGCCCCCGCGCAGCTCCTCGACGATCTCCACTGCGACTTCGAGGTGCTGGCAGATGATCCTCGCGGTCTGCTCGGCCCTCACTTTGGGACTCGAGAGGCAGACGTCGATGGTTGCCCCGAGCGCCGCAAGCGCCCGTCCCGCGGCCTCGGCCTGGCGCTCTCCCTTCGGAGTCAGCTCGCGGGCCGCATCGTCAGTCGTCTCGTGCTCGGCGTCGCCGTGGCGGAGGAAATAGATCACGACAATCGATGCTAGTCATTCGCTTCCTCGGACGATGCGGAATAGATCTGGGACGCCGGCCCTGTGGCATCTGCCTCGGTTGCGATGATCGCCGCGTGAGCAACACAGCCGTACATCTGCACGTCCACAGCGAGTACTCGCTGCTCGACGGCGCCTGCAAGATCGACCCGATGGTGCGGCGGGCGGCCGAGCTCGGCATGCCGGCACTGGGCCTCACCGACCACGGGGTGATGAACGGCGCGGTCGACCTCTACAAGGCCTGTCGGGCGCACGACATCAAGCCGATCATCGGCCTCGAGGCCTACCTGGTCGACGACCGCACGGCGGTCCGGGAGAGTGTTCGCTACGAGCGCAACCACCTGACCCTGCTGGCCGCCGACGACAGCGGATTCCGCAACCTCGTGCAGCTCAGCTCCGCCAGCTTCCTGGAGGGCTTCGCCCGCGGCAAGGCGAACGTTGACATGGAGCTGCTGGATCGCCACTCCGAAGGGGTGATCGCGCTCACCGGCTGCCTGCAGTCCCGCTTCTGCCAGCGGCTGATTCAGGACCGCCCCGACGACGCCCGCGCCCACGCCGACGAGCTGCTGGGAGTGTTCGGGCCCGAGCAGGTCTACTTCGAGATCCAGAACAACGGCATCCCGGAGCAGGACAAGGCGAACGAGGGAATCGCCCGCATCGCCCGCGAGGTCGGCCGACCGCTTGTCGGCACCGCCGACGTCCACTACCTGCGCCGTGAGGACTACGACAACCACGCGGCGCTGCTCTGCGTGCAGACCAAGTCGACGTTGGAGGCGCCGAAGCTCACCTTCGATACCAACGAGTTCTTCCTCAAGGACTCCGACCAGATGGGCGACTCATTCTCCGCCTGGCCCGAGGCATTGCCGACGACGCTCGAGATCGCCGAGCGCTGCGAGGTCGAGATCGAGCTCGGCAAGCTGCTGCTGCCGCGCTATCCCACCCTCGATGGCGAGGAGCCCGAGCAGATGCTGCGCCGGATCGCCGAGGAGGGGCTGCGGCGGCGCTACGGCGACCCGGCCCCGGCCGAGGCCCGGGAGCGACTGGAGTTTGAGCTCGGCGTGATCGAGGAGATGGGCTTTGAGTCCTACTTCCTGATCGTCTGGGACTTCGTGCGCTTCGCGAAGGAGAACGGGATCGCAGTCGGTCCGGGCCGCGGCTCGGCGGCCGGCTCGATCGTCAGCTACTGCCTCAACATCACCGACGTCGATCCGCTCGCCAACCGGCTGCTGTTCGAGCGCTTCCTCAACCCGGGCCGCAAGTCGATGCCCGACATCGACATCGACTTCTCGGTCCGGGGTCGCGAGCGGGTGATCCGCTACGTGGCAGAGAAGTACGGGCGCGAGTCGGTGGCCCAGATCATCACCTTCGGCAAGATGGCGCCGCGGGCGGCGACCCGCGACGCCGCCCGGGTGCTCGGCTTCGACTACGCGACCGGCGACCGGCTCGCCAAGCAGATCCCCGAGCCCGTGCTGGGGCGCAATCTGAGCTTCGAGGAGTGCCTGAAGCCTGGACAGGAGCTGCGCCAGACCTACGACTCAGACCCCGACGCGAAGCGGGTCCTCGACGTCGCCCAGGGGCTGGAGGGAATCATCCGCAACGCCTCGATCCACGCCGCCGCGGTGGTGATCGCCGACCGACCCCTTCAGGAGATCGTTCCCCTTCAGCTCGCCGAGGACCGTCCGGCCCGTGAGGCGACCGGCAACGGGAACGGCAAGGCGGAGCGCTCCTACAAGATCGTCACCCAGTACTCGATGGGCCCGATCGAGGAGATCGGGCTGCTGAAGATGGACTTCCTCGGGCTGCGCAACCTCGACGTGATCGAGGACGCGGTGGAGATCATCGAGCGCTCACGCGGAGAGCGAATCGACATCGAAGCGATCCCGATGGACGACCGCCGCACCTACGAGATGCTCGCCCGCGGCGAGTCGGTGGGTGTCTTTCAACTCGAGTCCGACGGCATGCGCGACGCCCTGACGCAGGTGCGCCCGACCGAGTTCGAGGACATCGTCGCGCTGGTCTCGCTCTACCGCCCGGGGGCGATCCGATACATCCCGACCTACGCGAAGGGCAAGCGGGACCCCTCGACGGTCGTCTTCCCCGACCAGCGCCTGCGGCCGATCACCGAGGAGACCTACGGCTGCGTGATCTACCAGGAGCAGCTGATGGAGATCGCCAAGGAGATGGCCGGCTTCAGCCCCGCCGAGGCCGACGACCTGCGCAAGGCGGTGGGCAAGAAGAAGCGCAGCCTGATGGCGGGGATGAAGGACAAGTTCATGGCCGGGCTGCGCGAGTCGAAGACCGACGCCAAGGTCGCCAACGATCTGTGGTCGCTGATGACCGCTGCCGCCGACTATTCCTTCAACCGCTCGCACGCCGCCTGCTACGCGCTGATCGCCTACCGCACCGCCTACCTGCGGGCCAACCACCCGGCCGAGTACATGGCGGCGCTGATCTCGACCGTGATGACCACCAAGGACAAGGTCCCGTTCTTCGTCAACCGCTGCGACGAGATGGGGATCGAGGTGCTGCCGCCCGACGTCAATGCATCTGAGCACGGCTTCGTGGTCTCCGAGAACAAGATCCGCTTCGGGCTCGACGCGGTCAAGAACGTCGGCCATGCCGCCGTCGAGGCGATTCTGCGGGCCCGCGAGAACGGGCAGTTCGGCTCGCTGTGGGACTTCTGCGAGCGGGTCGACGCGCGCGCCGTCAACAAGCGGGCGACCGAGTGCCTGATCAGGTGCGGGGCGCTGGACTCGACCGGCGCCAGTCGTCAGGGGATGCTGGAGACGCTGCCGGCCGCCCAGTCCGGGGGCCAGAAGGCGCAGGAGGATGCACAGCTCGGCCAGGGCTCGATCTTCGACATCGGCGACGCGGCGGGTGGCCCCCCGGCCGGGGTCCAGCGGCCGCCGATCCCGGCCGCCGAGTTTGATCGCCGCGAGCTGCTGCGGATGGAGAAGGAGACGCTGGGGACCTACCTGTCCTCGCACCCGCTCGCCGACGTGCGCGACGCACTGCGGGCGCGCGTCGATTGCACGCTGGCCGAGCTCCAGAACAAGCCGGACGGCTCTTGGGTGACGGTCGGCGGCATCGTCACCGAGCTCAAGCGGATCCGCACCAAGCGCGGCGACCAGATGATGTTCGCCACCCTCGACGACGTCGAGGGCCAGGTGGAGATGCTGGTCTTCAACTCCGCCTACGCGTCCAATGCCGAGACGATCGATGCCGACGCCGTGGTGGTGGTGCGGGGCCGGGTTGACCACAAGGAGCGCGGCGAGACGAAGCTGGTCGTCCAGGAGGCAGAACGGTTCGAGCCCGGCCCCGAGGAGATGAAGGCAGCCGCGATTGCCCCACGCCGTGACGAGCCGTTGGTTCTCCAGGTCAGCGCCGCCGACTTCCCACCGACCCTGCTCGATGAGCTGAAGTCGGTGTTCGAGCACTTCCCGGGCGACACGGAGGTTCTGCTCGAGATGCAGACGCGAGAGGGTCCACGCACGCTCCGCTTCGGGTCCGACTACAAGGTGCGCGACTCGAGTGCCCTGCGGGCGGAGCTGGACGTGGTCCTGGGCCCAGGCGTAATGGCGGCTTGAGACCGCTTGGCTTTCGGGCCCCTCGCGCCTAGACTTCTCCTAGTGCCGGCCAAGCAGACAGAGCAGAAGGCGGCCCGCGCGGGCGAGTGTCGTCGCTGTAGCGCCTTCTGCGACAAGCTGATCGAGCCGCGAGGTTGCGTCGAGATGAACTGCCGCTATCTCTACAGCTATGTCGACATGCTGACCGGCACCCAGTTCGTGGGCTGTATGCAGAAGGTGTTCGGCGGCGAGGTCGACCTCGAGTCGGTGCTTGCCCCAAGCGGGTTTGGGGGAATCAAGATGACCGGCGAAGCGTTGCCCCAGTGCCAATTCACGGTCGAGCGCGCCTTCGAGGGCCAGGGACGCGCCTACGATTGCGTCAACCCGCGCTTCTTCGACTGCACAGATGAAGGCCCCGAGGCCATCCGGGCATTCGATCTCCGCGACGCGCTGCGTAGCACCTAGGTGCTCGGTGCTCGGTGCTCGGCCTAATGCTCCGAGGCCACGAACACCGAATACCGAATACTGATCAGCCGTTTCTCTCCTTCAGCCCCCGCTCGCGCAAGCGCTTCGCCTTTTCGACCTGCTTGCGGTCTGGCCCCCGCTTGTTTGGGCCTGGGACCTCGAGCGGTGCCGGCAGCCCCTCGAAGCGCGGTTCCGAGAGGAAGGCTGCCAGCCCCCGGCGACCCATCTCGCCGTCGCCGATGTTGGCGTGACGGTCGCGGCAGGAGCCCAGCGGCGCGCCGGCGTCGTTGACGTGAACGCAGCCCAGCCGCTCCAAACCCACCTTCGCGTCTGCCTCGTCGAGCACCGCGCCGAGCTTGTCGCGGTCGGAGATGTCGAAACCCTGCACGAACAGGTGGCAGGAGTCGAGGCAGAGCCCGAGTCGCTCGTCGCCGCCGGCAAGCTCGATCAGGCGCGCGGTCTGGTCGAAGTCGCGGCCCAAAAGCCCCTTATGGCCGGCGGTCTGCTCGAGCAGCAGCGCACAGCTCTCGGTCTGCTTCAGCGCTTCGGAGATCACCCGCGACGCGCGGCGGATCGACCCGGCCAGTGGCTTTCCCTTCTGCGCTCCCGGATGCAGCACTACCCCGGCTGCCCCGATCCCGTCGCCGATCCTCAGCGCATGGGTCAGCGAGTTCAGCGACTTGGTGCGCAGCTCGGAGTCGTCGGTCGCGCAATTGATCAGGTAGACGGCGTGGATTACGACCGCGCCGACGCGTGAGCGGTCCATCGCCTTACGGAATACGGCGAAGTCCTCGTCGGTGTAGCGGGTGGGTCGCCACATCCGCGGGCTCTGGTTGAAGACCTGAATCGAGTCGGCGCGACGCTCCTCGGCGCGCTCGATCGCATTGGACAAGCCGCCCGCTGTGGAAACATGAGCCCCGATCAGCATGGATTCGGCATCCTAGAGCGGTTTGCGGCGCCTTGGTGGAGGGGCTGAGGAGCCGCGGAATCCGGCTCGATCAGGCGCGATTAGGTTCGATTAAGGCACCAGTGCCCAATGGGCGATGCGGTGACGTTCGTCGAGAGGGGCGCCGCGCTGCGCGTCGAAGGGAGCGACTAGCCTAGGTGCCCTATGGCATTTCCTGTTCCCATCGCCAGCGTCCTGTCCGGAGCGACCCCGCGCCAGCTCGGGTACTGGCGAAGGCGAACGCACACGGCTGATCCCCTGCTCATCCCCGCCGCGCGCCGCAGCGGTCGCTACCTATACAGCTGGGCTGATGTGGTGGCCCTCCGCACAATCGTCCGACTTCGACAGGAGAAGTCCCTTCCCAAGATTCGGCGCGCTGTCTCCACGCTTCGGCGACTCGAAGCAGATGAATGGGAGCACCTTGCCGAATACACCCTGATCAGAACCGCTGAGACGATCGTGGTAAAGACCCCACGAGGTGAGATCCTGGATCTCGAGCGAGCGCCAGGAACGATTCTGGAAGAAGTCCTGATGGAGGATGTGCTTGGCCCCTACGAGGCCAACGGTGTGAGGGTGCCGGCGTTGGCTCAACCGCGGCAACACCTCGCAGTACACCCGCGCATTCTCGAGGGATACCCCGTCATCGCTGGCAGCCGGGTGCCCTTTCATATCGTCGCTGCCCTTGCCGATGAGGGTGCCAAGCCGGCTGAGATCGTCGAGATCTATCCCTCGGTCGATCCGGCTGGCGTACCCGATGCTCAAGACTTCGCCCGCGACGTAGCCCGCGCCGCAGCCTAGGGAGCGACAGGCCGTTGCGGGTCCTCCTCGATGAGGGACTGCCCATCCAACTGTTGGAGCCGCTGCGGCGGAATTTGGGCCACGAGTTCCAGCACGTTGAACGTCTGAAATGGAAAGGAAAGCAGGACCCATTTCTGTTTCGCGATGCCGCCGACCGCGATTTCGAAGCGATCATCGCCCTGGACCTCGACCAACTAGTTGACCCCGGTGAGTGGCGGGCGCTCAGGGATTCCAGGCTCCACCACATCAGCGTCCGGCAGGGTCGGACCGTTCAAGGGAAAAAGGGCCTCGCCCGGGTCATGGGCTCGCTGATTGTCGCGATGCCATACGTATTGGAGGACTTGGAAGCTGCAGATGGTCAGCGAATCGTTGAGGTGGCGTTGCTCGCCGCTACCGCACGCCACGAGACTTTCGACCCGAAACGGGAGCGCAGCCGCTACCCGTACTGGCGCTGAAAAACGCCGAGAGCTTGCTTGGGGGGTTAGCCGATCCGCAGCGCGTCGGCCGCGGCGTTCAAGAGCCTGCCGACCGCTTCCCGATCATTTCGCGCCGGGTCCCCGAGGGAATGCCCCGTCGCGGTAAAGAGCTGGGGCTCGCACGCACTGCAGTAGCGCTGGCGCCAGTCACTAGTGAGGTCGGAGCCGCACTGGATGCATTGGTCGGCGCCGAGCCGCGCCAGCATCACGGCAGCCTCCCAGCGCTTTGTATGCGGCCACTGACGCGGGTCGTCGTCCGCCAGCGGCGCCGTCGTCCATGTTGCAACCACGCCTAACCCAAATACCGCGAACTGCGGGCTGCACTTAGAGGCGGCCGTCCGCTCGAAGAAAGCACGCATGAACCGGCGAGGCCGGCCCACGACTGCCCGCCCCCCATTCCTAGCGCTGGACCGCGCGTAGTGAGAGACGAAGCGGTCGAGGGGCTCCCCGCCGCGTATCTGCTCGATCGCGTCGAGGCAAGCAGCGTCGCGACCGAGAACGTTTACGAGGGGCACGAGCGGCGCTTGCCTGGCGAGTACCGCCCGCTCTTTTTCGGAGGTCTTAAACGCGGCCCCCGTTGCTTGATCACGGAGGGGCTCAAACCGGCGGTGAGGGGGACTACTGCGTTTTGTAGAGCTCGACTTCTCCTGGAACATCGCTTTCATGTTCGAAAATGCGCCGGACGTTGCCGCGCATCCGCCAGCGCCGCTGCGCGTCTATCGCGTCGCGGGCGGCGAAACGCAGGCCCAGCTCGCGGTGCGAGCGCAGGTCAGTGAGCGAACCGTGGTGCGTTTGGAACGGGGCGAGGTGCCGAGCTTGCAGGTTGCGCAGGCCCTAGCGGACGCGCTTACCGAGGGGAGCCTCGACGCGCTTTTCCCCTCAATCAATGACGAATGCCGCCGGCCCGACGGCGACGCATGACGGTCGCAGAGCTGGCACAGCTGAATGGGGGAGCTGGTGGCTGAGGGGCCGGCTACACCTAGCGTCGGGGGCGGCACTGTGGGCGCCTGCAAGCGTTGTAGTGCCTCCCGCCGCGACGTCGCCTACAGCCACCGGCTGCGCCAGCGGGTGTGCTGGCGCTGCTACCACGCCAGTTTCACGTCCGAGCAGATCGCCGAATTCGACCGCGGCGATCGGCAGCGAGGGATCGCGCAGACGATTCGCGGCAGCCTTGGCAGGATTGACGAGCCGCGCCAACAGGCGGTTCGTGATTGCGCCCTGCTGGTCGAGACCTCGGGTTCCGTGGATGAAGTCCTCGAGCTGGTCGATGAGCTCGCCGACCTCGGGCTTCACTTGGAGGTGCGCCGATGAGTGACGCCGAGCGCATCATCGCCCACATAGAGGAGCGGGCTAGGGCGCGGGAGTCGAGCCAGAATGGCCGGGGGCTTTCCTCCGTCGGAACCGGCTTTCCTCCGGCTCCGGAGCGTCTGCGCGCAGAGGCCTTCTACGGGCCGGCGGGTGAGTTCGTCCGCGCCATCGACCCGTGTACGGAGGCCGACCCTGCGGCGACACTGATCCAGCTCCTACTGGCGTTCGGCAATGCCTGCGGCCGCGGTCCTGGCTTCCTGGTCGAGAGCGACCAGCACGGGACCAATGAGTTCGCGGCGATAGTGGGCGAGACCTCGAAGGCCCGCAAGGGCTCATCGTGGGGGCACGTCCGCCGCGTTATGCGGCTCGCCGACTCTGAGTGGGAGGGAGTGTGCATCGGCTCGGGGATCGCCAGCGGCGAGGGGCTGATTCATGCCGTGCGGGATCCCGTCGTTATCCGCCGCAAGGCGCGGACGAAGGAGGAGCGTGAGCGCGCGGACGAGGACGGGCGGATTGAGGACGAGGCCGACCCTGGGGTTCAGGAGAAGCGACTGCTCGTCCTGCAGGGCGAGCTCGCCCAGGTCTTGCGCGTCATGCAGCGCGAGGGCAACACCGTCTCGCCGATCCTGCGCGACCTCTGGGATCACGGCAACGCCCGCGGTATGTCGAAACACCAGCCGGAGAAGACCACGGGTTCCCTGGTCAGCCTGATCGGCCACATCACCGTCCGTGAGCTGCGCCGAGAGCTGACCGAGATAGAGGCCGGCAACGGGTTCGGCAACCGCTGGCTCTGGGTGCTCGCGAAGCGCTCGAAGCGGCTCCCGCGGGGCGGCCAGCTAGACGACAGAACGCTGGTACCGCTGGCAAATGAGATAAGCGAAGCGCTGGTTTTCGCTCGAACCCAGGGGATGCTCGATATGACCGAGGCCGCCTGGGAGGTCTGGGATCTGCTCTATGCGGAGCTGAGCGAGGGAGCCGATGATCTGCTGGGGGCGGTCACCGCGCGAGCCGAGGCACACGTGCGCCGGCTTGCTGTGCTCTATGCGCTGCTTGACCAGCAGGACCGCGTGGGTGTCGAGCACCTACGAGCCGCGACAGCGGTATGGGACTACTGCGAGACCAGCGCCGCACACATCTTCGGCGGCAGGGTCGGCGATCCGTTCGCCGACAAGATCCTGACCGCCATCCGTGAGGCTGAGGAGGACGGCTTGAGTCGCACGGAGATTCGTTCGATCGTGGGCGGCCACGTCCCAGTAGGGGAGATCGAGGCCGGCCTGCGGTTCCTCGCGGTGCGCGGGCTGGCCCATGAGCGGGTCGTCCAGACGACAGGGCGCCCCGCGCACACGTGGTACCCCGGAGCCCGGAGCAATGTGCGTGAGGCTTCGGAGCAAAGTACCCCCGCCCACACCTTTCCTCCGACCCCCCAGGCACTTTCCTCCGAGTTTCTGGACAGCGCACACGAGTTGGAGATGGCGGGTGCCGCAACGGCCGAGCAGGAGGCCGAGGTCGAGCGCATCGCCGAGAAGTTCGGAGAGCCGAGATGAGGCGCTCGCTGCCCGGAGTCAACTACGAGCTCGCGGCGAGCGTTCGACGGGTGAACAGCCTCTATGCCCGGGTTCCCGAGTCCCGTCGACCGGACGTGACCGGCGAGCGCTGGCAGGCTCTCGAAGCTGAGATCGACGCTCGCTGCGGTGCCGGCGATCGCGATGGAGCGTTGCGAGCGATCAAGGAATGGGAGCAGCACGCGGAGCGCGTGCTTGGCGCGGCGCTTCCCGATACACCTTTCGAGGGGGCCCGGTCGTGAGTGCCCTGATCCGACTAGATCCCGCCAGCATCGAGGCCGTCGCTCAGCGCACCGCCGAGCTATTGCGCGGCGCGGCCGCCCCCGAGCTGGTGACCGCGGCCAAGATCGCCACGCGGCTCGGCGTGGACCGCTCGTTCATCTACGAGCACGCCGACGAGCTGGGCGCAGTCAAGCTCGGGGATGGGCCGCGTGCCCGGCTGCGCTTCGACCCGGAGAACCGTCGCCAAGCATCTAGCCGCCCATTCACCTGCGAAGCCCGAACTGCCAGCAGCCAAGCCGCGCCGTCGACTTGGCCGAGCGCCCAGCGACGGCGAGTTGCTCCCTATTCGAGGGGCGTCGTCGCGATGAGCGCTCCCTCGTGTCACCGATCTTCGATCCGGCCGCCCTCGCGCCGGGTCGAGGCGTGGTCTCCTTGCGGGCCGCGCGGGCGCCGGGCGGGACTCCCAATGGGGGCCCTCCGTCTCGCCCGGCGCAACTTCCCCCGACCCGAAAGGAACTCCTGATGAGCCAAGCCGCACGCCGAAATCAAGAGCTGGCAGTCGATCTGGCGCGCAGAGCGATCCGCGCTGCTGAGAAGCGACGCGCCGAGGAGGCCGGCGGCGAAGCCGCGGCTGAGCGGCTGCGCGACGCCGCCGGTGCGGATGGCCGGCTGACACCTAATGAGGCGCTCGCGGCCTTGGGCGGCGACCGGCCGCGACCGACCGCGTTCAATGAGCTGCTGCGAGCTCCTCGATCGCGGCCACCCAGTCCGTGGCCAAGCGACGCAGAGGTTGCACCCGAACCCGAGACGCCGGCCAAGCCGGAGGGTTCCGCCGATGGTGGCGAAGGCGAGCCCGAGGAGTTCACCTTTGACACGACCGTCGACGGCCAGCGCCTGCGGATCTTCGACCTGGACGACAACGACACGAAAGAAGGAACCGACCAATGACGACACGACGACGCCGACCGGACGCCCCCTCACTGCTCCTACCGGACAGCCTGAAACCTCCCAAGGCTTCGGCCGAAACGAACACCGCATACGCCGCGGCGATCAAGGGCACGAGGGCTGCCATCGAAGCAGTCCGTGATGCAAGGGCCAAGGCCCGTGAGGCGCAACACCGGGACGCTGCGCCTTCTGAGTTGCGCAAGCTGGAGTCCGCGGTCGAGGAAGCCGAGCATCGGTATCGCGAGGCGAAGCGTGCCGAGGAGCGAGCGCAGAACGCTCTCGCACGGGCGATCCATGACGACCGCGACGCCCTGGTCGAGCAGGTGCCTTTCGAGCAGCGAGCCGAGAAGGCCCTCGCTGCGCTCGACGCGGCCGCGACCGAGCTGGACCTGCTGGCTGAAGAAGCCGGCACCGTGCAAACCGTCATGACCATCGACCAGGAGCGAACCCGCAACCGTGGGTTTGAGCCAGTCCATCTGCCTGCTGATCGCTACACGTCGCCGCAGGCGCATCTCGCTGCCCTTCGCGGGCAGATCATCGAGTTGCGTGAGGCGGCTCGGGAGCTGACGCTAAAGGTTGAGGCGCCAACCCCGAGTGAACGCCGGAGGGTCGTGGCGTGAGGCTGGGGTACCCACGGTCGGGTGGGGGGCGGCCTAAACGGCCACGCTGGGACGGAACAGGGCAGTCGGCACGGAGGGAATTTCTAAGGGGTGCGCCCTAGGTGGGCCTGACTAAGCGTCTGATCGCGCGCCACGAGCGCCTGGCACGAGATGGTGTGCCGATCGCGGAGGCGTGCCGCCGGGTGAAGATGGGCACGGGCACCTACTACCGCTGGGCGCGGCGCGGCGAGGGGGGCGAGAACGGGCTCGTGCGGGACTTCTACGAGCGCGTGGTCCTGTTGCGCCGCCGCGGCGGTATGGACGTTGTGGCTCGCGGCGAGGAGTGGCGGTCGGTCGACCGGTTCGAGAAGTGGGCGGCGGGACTGGTGCTCGACTCCGGCGAGCAGTGGCACCCCGAGCTGTTCCAGCTGTGGGCCGCCAAGGATGTGTTGTCGGGCGCCTTCCAGACGGTCTGGCTGCTGACCCCGGAAGGGAATGCAAAGACGACCTGGGCGGCGGGGCTGGCGCTGTATCTGCTCGATCATCAGCTCTCGGCGGAGATCCCGGTCGGCGCGGCCTCGATTGAGCAGGCGAACGTGCTCTACCGCCAGGCGGAGGGGTTCGTGCGGCGCACGCCGGGGATGGTGGAGCGCTTCAAGCTCGTCCCGGGCATGCGGCGCATTGACTCCCGCCTTACCCACGGGCACCTGCGCGTCTACCCCGCCGACGACCGAACCGCGGATGGCGTGATCCCGAGCGTCGCGTTCCTTGATGAGGGACACCGGCAGCGCGATCTACAGCTCTACCGCGTCTGGCGGGGGAAGTGGTCAAAGCGCCACGGCCCGGTGGTGGTCACGTCCACGGCCGGCGAGCCGAGCTCGGAGTTTGAGGAGACGCGACTGAAGATCATCCGCGAGGCGCCGCGACTCGACCGCGATGGCGCTTACCTCCGCGCCGAGCACGACAACGTCGTCCTGCACGACTGGGCGCTGCGCGATCGCGAGCAGGCGCAGGACATGGAGGCGGTCAAGGAAGCCAACCCGCTATCGACCATCACGGTGGATTCGCTGCGGGCGAAGCAGGCGGCGCCGGAGATGACGCCGGAGCATTGGCTGCGCTTCTCCTGCAACATCGCCGCCCGTCCCACCGGCGCCGCGATCCAGCCGGAGGAGTGGGATGCGTTCGGCGAGCCCGGTCTAGAGCCCGATCAAGGCGCCTGGTCAATCGGCTGGCTCGATCTCGGCTGGCAGATAGACACCACGGCGATGGGCCTGATCGTGTGGGAGTCGCGCGAGCGGCGAGTGATTGCGGGCGTGAAGATTCTCGAGCCGCCGGTCGATGAGTCCGACATCGTTACCGGGCTCATCGAGTCCCAGCGCGAGTTCGGCCCCGTCGGCTGGGTGTTCGACCCCAACGCGGGCGGACGGCAGATGGCGCAGTTGCTTGAGAAGGGCGAGCACCCGCTGCAAGACGGCGCCGAGATTCAGTTCATCGAGCACTCGCAGGACAACGCACCGATGGCGGTCGCGGCGGCGCGCTTTGACGAGGCGCTGCGCAACGGCTGGCTCGTGCACGATGGGCACGAGACGCTGCGGCGCCACGTCCTTAACGCCGTTCGCCGGCCGCTGGGCGGTGAGAAATGGAAGTACGACCGACCGCCCGATGCGCGCCACGGAGAGCGTCGGGCCAAGTATCCGAACGACGCGCTGATCGGCGCCGTCATGGGGCACAGCGTCGCCGTCGCCGAGCATGAGCAGCCAACCCAACACGAGCACTTTGCGTGGTGAGTGAGAAACGCATGTCAAAGGCGCCGAGATGTGATTTCTGCGGCGACGAGCTGCGCTTCGAGACGGCGTGGACGTTCCCCTGCCGCGATCACGTCCAGGTCAAGATGCGCACCCTGCCGATCGACATAGCGAGCGAAGGCGACTGGGGAGCATGCGACCCCTGCAAGCGACTGATCGTCGCCGGCGCCCGTGACGCGCTTGCCCGACGCGGTGTGCGCGGGATGCCCCGCGCTATTCGCCAGAGGGTTGGGAAAAAGCGCGCTGTCGCCGCCACGCGCCAGGTTCAGGATCTCTTCTGGTCGCAGCGCACGGGCCCGCCGAGGCGAGAGACCCGTGAGGAGTGGGATGCGTGGCTTAACGATCCCGACTCAGAACCCCGGTTTGAGCCGCCGCGATGGGAGGCGGCGTGATCGCGAAGGCGTGTAACACGTGCGGACGCATCGACTGCACCGAGCACGTGCGCAAGCCCTGGCAGGGTTCGGACCGCCGCAAGCGCACGCGCTCCGGCTGGGCGCAGCAGCGACGCGCCCGCTGGGTGCTCCATCACTTCGGCAACGTCTGTCACCGCTGCGGCCAGGGCGAGGCAATGATCGTCGACCACGTTGTCCCGCTCGCGGAGGCGGGCGCCGACGACTACACGAACCTGCGCCCGATCTGTGAGTCCTGCAACCGCCAGAAGGTCGCCGAGGAGGCAAGGCGGGGGCGTGAGCGCCGCAAGTCGGGAGGATGGGCGGCACCGTGAGGCGCAAAGGCGAATCAGTCCTAGCTTCGCTCGGGGCGTTTCAGCGGGACCTCCTCCGGGCGCCGGTCGTCTCCCAGACCACCCGCGGTGACGAGCACCATATGGACGTTGTCGCTCGTCTCACTCGCGATCACGGGTTCGAGCCGCTCGGGATCGGCTCGACCCGAGTCGTGATCGAAGTCGAGGCGGACGCTGGCTGCTTCAGCAATGCCGTCGCGAAGGTCGCATTCGACTGGAGGGGGCTGGTCCACAACATCGACGAGGCTGCCGCATGGCTGGGATTTCCCACCCGCGTGCGCCGACATTTTGCGCCGTGCATCTGCATCGCGCCGACCTTTGTCGTGGTTCAAGAGCACTGTGTCTCGATCTCTCCTCCCACGCTCACCGGCGACGCCCGCCAAGACCTTGAGTGGCGGGCCGAGACCAGGGCTGCAGCCGTCAGATGGCACGAGGCGATCAACGAAATGCGCCGCGCCCTCGGCGCAGAAGAGAAAAAGCTCAGCGACGGCCACAGGATGCAGAACTACGGCGTGAGGGAGAGCGGCGAGCTGGTTGCCCTCGACTATGGCCATGGCGTGACGGCCGCGCCAGAGCTGACCTGGCACTGGGTCTATGAGCGGTCAGCCGCCGGACCAGTCTGGCTCGACCCGGTGGCTCGGAAACGGAGTCAGGAGGGCTTGGAGCGGCCCACCGCATATACCCCGTTCTCGTTGTGCGAGCGTGCTGTGGGGAGGGTCCGTTCCAGCGACCCCTGTCCCTGCGGTGATCGCCGGCAGTTCAGTGCGTGTTGCAAGAGCCGGGAGGTACTCGACGGAAACTGGCGGGCGGCGTGAGCGGACCCGCTACACCCTCGGCCGCGGCAGATCGTCGGCGAGGAGCTCGGCAATCGCGGCAAGGTCGACTAGGGATTGCCGCAGCGCGTAGGCGGCGCCCTCCTCGCGCCGGGCGAGGGCTTCCTGGGCGCCGATCACGGCTCCCATGCGGGCGAGGAGCGCGCCCTGGTGCCCATCGTGATTACGGTCGTAGACGAGCTGGTGCTCGACGTCGACTCGCACTCGCTCAGAGACCACAACCGCCATCGGCCTCAATTCTGACGCACCCCGGCGACGGCCCAGCTTGCCAGCGACCGCCAGCGGGTGTAGGGTCGCGTCGACCAAACATGGGGGCCGCGACGTGTTAGCGCCCGGCCCCCTGACGCCGAAGGGATTAGCTTCGACGCGCCGCGCAGGCTACAAGCCGCGCTCCTCGCCAAAGCCCGCCCTTTCGGTGTCGCAACCGAGAGGAGCACCGATGGGTGAAGTCACGTTGAAGGTTCCGGCCGAGTACGCAGAGGAGATCAGGCTCGCAGCCGTAGCCGAGGTTCGTAGCGACGGTGAGTGGGTCGCCTCGACGGCAGACGAGCTGTCGGGGGAATGCATCACCGGCAAGGAGAGGACGAAGGGGCGGCTCGCCGATGTTCACGGCTCCGCGACCTGCCTGGGCGAGGTCATTGGCATTCTCGACCAACTCTTTGACAGCAGCGGTCCCTACGAGCTGCGCGGAGAGGCCAGCGCGCTCGCGCACATCGCGCAAACGGCAGCCGGCAAGGTGATTGCCCCTCGGATTGCCAGCGAGACAAACACCAGCCCGCTCGATAGCAAGGCGGCCGAGAAGATCGAGACGCTGACCCGGGCGCTGGACTGGGCGGCCGGAAAGAGCGCGTGGCTACATGAACTCGCATCGGCTGAGATCAAGGCCGCGAAGGCGGCGGTCTGATGACCGACCTCCGCACCACTGTCGCTGCGATGCGCGCCGGCGCCGCTGAGGCCCTAGCCGACGTCCTTCGCCAGGATCACCCGAATCTCATCGTCGAGGTCACTGTCGGGCCAGTCAACGGGGAAGAAGAACGGACCGAGGGCGGGGGGGCGAACTGATGGCCCGCAAGGCAACCGGTCAGGTAATCGAGAGGACGACGGGAACGGGGCGCGTTTACGCGCTCCGGTTCCGCGCTTACGGCCAGCGCCGCTACCTCACTCTCGGCAGTGCCGAGGAGGGCTGGTCCCGCCCGAGAGCCGAGGCCGAGCTGCGTCACGTCCTTGCAGACGTGGAGAGGCGCATCTGGCAGCCACGCGAGCGCTGGGACGGGACAAACGCGGAACCTGAGCCCACCTTCCACGAGTTCGCGTCCCGATGGTTCGCGGATCGCGAAGCAGGCTGGCGCCCGAACACTTGCGCCGACTACCGCTGGACGCTGGAAATGCATCTGCTCCCCTGGTTCAAGGATCACCGGCTCTCGGAGATCACGGCCGAAGAGATTGACCGCTACGCCCACGCGAAGCGGCGTGAGGGTCGGCTCTCTAACAATTCGATCAACAAGACCCTAACCCGGCTCTCGCAGGTTCTCGAGTTGGCACTCGATTACGAGCTGATCGGCCGCAACCCGGCGCGGTCGACCAACCGGCGTCTGCCCGCGGAGCGGCGTGCACGCTCCTGGGTTGAGCCCGAGCAGCTACCGACGCTGCTCGACTCTTGCGGCGGCGAGCTTCGCCCCCTGGTCGCGATGCTGGCCGGTGCGGGCTTGCGGGTGGGGGAGGCGATCGCGTTGACGTGGAGCGACGTCAACCTGCCGACCGGCACCCTCTCTGTGGCGGACTCCAAGACCCAGGCCGGTGTTCGCACCGTCGACCTACCGGATGGGCTCGCCGCTGAGCTGCGGGTTCACAAGGCCCGGAGCAAAAAGACCGCGCCGGGCGATCCGGTGTTCCGCAATCAGGCCGGTCGGCCGCAGAACGTCCGCAACGCGCAGGCCCGGATAAAACCAGCGATCCGCAAGGCAAACCGGCGGCTCGCCAAGAGCCTCGATCCGCTGAGCGAGGACGTGACCCCACACTCGCTTAGGCGAACGTATGCGTCGCTGCGATTCGCGCTGGGAGACGACCCCGTTTACGTTGCCGCTCAGCTCGGCCACACCGAGGGCGCCTTCTCGATGAGGGTCTACGCGAAGGCAGTGAAGCGCCGTAGCCGGCTTACCGGAGAGCACCTTCGGGAGTTCGACAAGGCGATTGAATGGGCACGAATGGGCACTAGCGCCGATTCGGGCTTGGAGTGGGAGGCCGCAATCGGCTTGCCAGAGCGGGTTGCGAGGTAGGCCGCGCATGCTGTGGAAACATGCGCGCCGATCAGCACCGTGAGCCAGGACCTCCGCTTCCGCTTTGCCCCCTCGCCGACCGGTGCGCTGCACATCGGGGGCGCGAGGACGGCACTGTACAACTGGCTGGCCGCGCACGGATCGGGCGGCAGCCTCGTGTTGCGGATCGAGGACACCGACCGCGAGCGGTCCACCCCGGAGAACGTCGAGCAGATCCTCGAGGTCCTGCGCTGGCTGGAGCTGGACTGGGACGAGGGCCCGATCTCGCAGGCCTCGCGCGCCGAACAGCACGCCGCCCGCCTCCAGGAGCTGCTCGATTCGGGAGCCGCCTACCGCGACCCGGCCACCGCGGACGACGTGAAGGCCTACAAGCGCGAGCACGGCGCCGACCGCGGCTACCGGGGGACCCCCAGTGACGATCCCGGCGCAGCGGTGCGCCTGCGCGTTCCCGACGACGGCGACACCGTGGTCGAGGACACGATCCGGGGCCCGGTCGCCTTCCCCAACCGCAGCCAGGACGATTTCGTGATTGCCCGCGGCGACGGATCGGTGCTCTACAACTTCGCGGTCGCCGTCGACGACGCCGAGATGGGGATCACCGACGTGGTCCGCGGCGACGACCACCTCTCCAACACGCCCAAGCAGCTGCTCGTGCTGCGGGCGCTCGGCGCCTCTGAGCCGCGCTACGCGCACCTCCCGCTGCTGCACGGCCCCGACGGGAAGAAGCTCTCAAAGCGCCACGGAGCCGCCTCGGTCGAGGAGCTGCGCGACGCGGGTTACCTGCCCGAGGCGGTCCGCAACTATCTGGCGCTGCTTGGGTGGGGCACGACCGACGACACGACGCTGATGTCGACCGAGGAGCTGGTGAAGCGGTTCCGGATCGAGGACGTCGGCAGCGCCTCCGCGGTCTTCGACGAGCAGAAGCTGCGCTGGATCAACGGGCGCTTCATGCGCGAGCTGCCGCTCGGCGAGTACACGGCGCGAGTTGCCGCCTTTCTCGATCGCGAGCCCGACGACCGCCTGCGGAGCGGCTGTGCGATCGCCCAGGAAAAGGCTCAGACCCTGGCCGAGGTCTGGCGGCTGATCCGGTTCCTCTTCGAGCCGCCTGTCGACGATCCGAAGGCCTGGCGCAAGGTGATGGGCGAGGGAACCAGAGAGCTGCTGGAGGCCGCCCGCGACGCGCTGGCCGCCGCCGATGGCTTCGAGCCCCTTGACATCGAAGCCGCACTGGAGCCGCTTCTCGAACAGCTCGAGGTCAAGCCGGGCCGCCTCTACCAGCCGATCCGGGTCGCGATCACCGGCACCACCGTCTCGCCGGGAATATTCGAGTCCTTGGCGGCGCTGGGCCGCGAGGAATCGCTCAACAGAATTGACGATGCGATACGCCGGCTGAGCGAATAGGCTGGCGCGGTCCACTGGGAATCCGGGACTACGTGGGGGGATTCCAAAATCGACTGGGGGGAGTTCCTCTTGCGTTCATCCAACTTGGCGTGCCGGCTCGCGCTCGCGGCATGCGCCGCGACCGTCGTCGCTGCGCTCGCCGCTTGCGGCAGCAGCAGCACCAAGCCGAGCAAGCTTTCCCTGTCGATCTCCGAACAGGGCAAGGCGGCCAGCTTCAAGGCGCCGAAGTCCGCTAAGGGCGGCCTCGTCGACCTCACCTTCAAGAACAAGGGCAAGGCCCCGCACGGCGTGCAGCTGGTCCAGTACACAGGCGACCACACCTCCGACGACGTGATCAAGGGCATCGCCAGCGGTAGTGACAAGACGCCTGAATGGATCAGGGGCGAGGGCGGTACGCCCGCGATCCCGGGTGGGCAGTCCGACACCGCAACACTCAACCTGCCGGCCGGCAAGTACGTCGTCGTCGATTCCGCTTCATTGGGACCCGGAGGTGGTGGTCCGCCACCAACGGCCGATATGAAGTTCACCTCCGGCGATACCGGTGACCTGCCGAGCACGCCCGCCAACGTGAAGGCAGCACGGACCGGAAAGGATAAGTACGCCTGGGACATCTCGGGCCTGAAGTCCGGCAAGAACCAGATCACCTTCGACAGCAAGGGCAAGGATGCGCTGCACCTCATCATCGCGGTGCCAGTGAACGGCAAGGCCCCGTCGTTGAGCAAGATCAAGAGCGACCTGGGCAAGCAAAACGGCCCGCCGCCGCCGTACCTCGATTTCAACAACTCGCAGAGCAGCGCGGTCCTGGACGGTGGCCTCTCCCAGACAACAACGCTGGCCCTGGACAAGCCTGGGCAGTACGTCTTCTTCTGCCCGCTGACCGATCGCGACGGAGGCAAGTCGCACGACCAGGAGGGCCTGCTGAAGACGGTAACCGTCAAGTAGTCACCTGCGCCAAGGCGCAAGAAGCAGAGTTCCCTGCAAACGGCCCGCATTTACGCGGGTCGTTTGCTTGCAGGAGCCCGCCTGTCAGCTAATGCAGAGTCGAACATATGCCGATGAATCAGGCGGATCGGTAGGCGTGAATAAGGGCTACGCCGCGGCCGGTTCGCCGAAATGGCTGCCACGAAGAGCAAAACGAACGGGCGCGGCTCGTCCAGCAATGTCGCTGCGCGCGACGATGGCCGTCGCAAGACGCCGGCGCCGGGCAGCCGTCTCGCCGAGGCCTTCGAGGCCGTTGAGCGTTTCCCGGTTCTGCTCGAGTCGCGCGAGCGCGTGATGCGCGCCGCGACCGCGGAGACGGCAAGGGTGGGGGAGATCATCGAGGCGGTGGAGTCGGACGTTGCGCTGACGATGGCGGTGCTTCAGTTCGCGAATCGCAGCGGCGCCCGCAACAGCGGCACGATCGCCAGCATCCCGGTTGCCTTGGAGGTGCTGAAGCCCTCCGGCGTCCTGGCGATCGCGGGGACGGCCCCGACCTACGACTTCTTCGAGCCCAACGGGGGCTGGGAGCTGCGCCCCGAGCATTTCCGCATTCACGCGCTCGCCAGTCAGCGGGCCGCGGATCGGGTCGCCCGCGCCGTTGGCTTCCAGGAGCGCGACGAGCTCGCGGTGGTGGCGCTCCTTCACGACGTCGGGCGCCTGGTGATCTCGCGACTCCATCCCGGCTATCAGGACTTCTTCGACATGGCGGGACGCACCCCCGAGCAGCGCTTGCGGGTCGAGCGCGACAAGCTCGGCATCGACCACGCGATCGTCGGCGGTGTGCTTGCTCGCCGCTGGAACCTGCCAGGCCGCACGGCGGTGGCGATCGAGCGCCATCACGCCGACGACTCCGACGGGCTTTCGGCGCTGATCGCGACGGCCGACATGCTCGCCCATTACGGACAGGGCGAGGCGGTCTCCCGCGATCGCCTCAAGGGCGCCGCGGCGCGCGCCGGGATCAGCGACGAGCTGCTGCGAGAGCTTTTGTACGAGCTCCCATACCCGCGCCAGGACGCTCCCAGGGTCAGCGAGCCGTGCCCGCTTTCCAATCGAGAGCTCGACGTCCTACGTCTACTCGCGGAGGGCAAGGTCTACAAGCAGATCGCCGGCGAGATGCAGCTCTCCGTCTCGACGATCCGCACCCACCTGCACAACGTCTACGGCAAGATCGGCGCCGTCGACCGTGCGCAGGCGGTCCTGACGTCACGCGATAAAGGCTGGATCTAGCGCTACTCGATCAGGCTCTCGCGCAAGCCGATGGCGACCGCGTGGGCGCGATTGCGGGCCTCGAGGCGGGCGAGAATGTTCTTTGTGTGGGTCCGGACCGTCTCCTCGCTGACCTGTAGCTCCTCGGCCGCGATCGTCGTCGAACCTCCGTTTGCGAGCAGCTGCAGGATCTGACGTTGCCGGCGCGTGAGCCTGCCGCGACTGCCCGGCTGGGGGACGGCGGGATCGACGAAGCGTTCCTGTTCGACGGCGGCGGCGACTGCGGAGCGCAGCTCATCTGGGCCCGCGCCCCGGCTCACGTAGGCGCTCGCCCCGTCCGAGAGCGCCTGGGTCGCGAGGTGGCGCTCGGCGCGGTCACCGTGGGCGACGATCCCGAGCGCCGGCTCGGCCTTGCGCAACTCGCGGATCGCATCGGACCCGGTCAGCTCTTCAGTGCTGCCGCCCACGCGTGAGCGAATGTCGACCAACACCACGTCAAAGTCGCCGATGCTGCGGACCAGGTCCACCGCCTCCTCGCGGCTGGTGAGCTCCTCGACCTCGTAACGGTCGTCGAGCACGCGCCGCATCCCGAGCCTCACGAGCGGCTGGGGTTCCACGACCAGGCAGCGCGGCACTTCGCTCACAACTACTTCTCCGAGATTCGGGTGCGATCGGGAACGGTTGGCGGGACGACCGAGGTTCGATCCTAACCGAGCCGGGGACGCCGGACGACCCCAATGTTCGGCCAGAGAGAAATTCCCTTGCGCTCTTTGCGATGCCCGCCGTCTGCGATACAAAGACATCGTGATCTCGGTCACCTCCAAATCTCGCTACGCCGTCGTCGCGATGGCCGAGCTTGCGCGCGCTGGCGAGCGCCCAGTTCCGATCAAGGAGCTGGCCGAACGGCGCGACATCCCCGAGCAGTTCCTGGAGCAGCTGTTCTCGACCCTGCGCCGGGGCGGGTTGCTGACCAGCCACCGCGGCGTGAAGGGGGGCTACACGCTGGCCCGGCCGCCGGAGCAGATCAACGTGCTCGAGGTTGTGCAGGCCCTCGACGGGAAGATCGGCCAGGAGGCTGACGAGGCGGGCGGCATCTGGGCGGAGGGCGTCGGATCGCTTCGCAAGGTGTTCAGCCGCACGACGATCGCCGAGATCGCCCGCCGCGAGATCGAGGGCGCCGGCACGACGATGTACCACATTTAGGACGCTTCGATAGCTTCCCGGTGATGCGCAGGGCTTTTAGTCTCGGTCTGGCCGCGCTCCTCGCCGCCATCGTCGTTGGCTGCGGCGGCTCGAGTGCGAGCGACAAGCAGGTCGAGGCGATCACCAAGACCTACAACACCTACTTCGCGGCGGTGAAGAGCGGCGACGGCAAGGCTGCCTGCGAACAGCTCACGCCCGCCTACCAGCGCCGGGCTTCGAAGTTCGTCACGCCGATCAAGCAGGCGCAGCTGAAGGGCGCCAGCTGCCCGAAGGCGATCAGCGAGGGCACTCTGTCGCTGCTGAAGCAGTTCAAGCCGACACTTGAGCGGGTCCAGGTGAACGGCAACCGAGCCTCCGGGTTCCAGCCCGGCGAAGGGCGATTCGGGCCCCAGAAGACGATCTTCAAGCGCCTCGGCGGCGACTGGAAGATCTCCGCGACGATCTACACCAAACGCCCCCCGAAAAAAACCGGCTGAGCCGCGCCGCGCACGGGTGGCGACGCAGTGGGCTGGGCGACTGAGCGCCACCATGCGCGTGGGCCGGCCGCTGGCTGTAGTTTGGGCGCGATGTCAGTAACTCCGCCCACCGATGCAGGCGCAGCCGCGCGGATCGGCCGTGAGGCCGGCGACGTGGTCGGCAACACGCCGATGGTCGCGTTGCAGCGTCTCGGTGAGGGGGTCGGCGCTGAGGTCTGCGCGAAGCTGGAGTACTTCAACCCCGGCGGGTCGGTTAAGGACCGCATCGGTGTGGCGATGATCGACGCGGCCGAGGCCGAGGGTCAGATCGAGCGCGGCTGCTCGCTGATCGTCGAGCCGACCAGCGGCAACACCGGAATCGCACTGGCGATGGTCTGCGCGGCGCGCGGCTACGAGCTGGTCCTAACCCTGCCCGAGGGGATGACCCGCGAGCGCTCCGATCTGCTGCGCGCCTACGGCGCCGAGGTGCACGAGACGGCATCGCTGGGCGGCATGAACGAGTCAGTCGACCTTGCCCGGCGGATCGCCGAGGAGCGGGGGGCCTTCATCCCGCAGCAGTTCACCAACCCGGCCAACCCCGAGGTCCACCGGCGCACGACAGCGGAGGAGATCTGGGCTGACACCGGAGGCGAGGTCGACGCCTTCGTCTGCGGGGTCGGAACCGGTGGCACGATCAGCGGCGTGGGTCAGGTGCTGAAGGAGCGGCGGCCCGAGGCCCTCGTCGTCGCGGTCGAGCCGGCCGGCTCGGCGGTGCTCTCCGGCGGTCAGCCCGGCACCCACAAGATCCAGGGGATCGGCGCCGGATTCGTCCCCGAGGTGCTGGATCGCTCGGTGATCGACGAGGTGATCCCGGTCGCGGACAACGACGCGCTCGACATGGCTGAGCTGTGCGCGCGGCGCGAGGGCCTGCTGGTCGGGTTCTCGGCCGGCGCCGCGATTCACGCTTCGCTGCAGATCGCGGCTCGACCCGAGATGGCCGGCAAGCGGGTCGTGACGATCGTCCCCGACTCGGGCGAGCGGTACATGTCGCTGCCCTTCTTCCCCTCCTAACGCAATGCTCGGACTCGGAACACTTCGCAACGTGGTGCGAGAGGTCGCCTCGGATGTCGCGACCGCGCGTGAGCGCGACCCGGCTGCGCGCCGTGCCGGCACGGTCGAGATCCTCTCCAGCTGGGCTGGGGTGCAGGCGCTGCTCGCCCACCGCGTCGCGCACGCGCTGCACGAGGCCGAGATCCCGCTGGCGCCATTGGCGATCTCCTATGTGACCCGCTCGGTAACCGGGGTGGAAATCCACCCGGCGGCGCAAATCGGCGACGATTTCTTCATCGACCATGGCTCCGGCGTGGTGATCGGCGAGACGGCAGAGATCGGCGATCGCGTGACCCTCTTTCAGGGGGTGACGCTGGGCGGGACCGGGTTTCAGCGCGGTAAGCGGCACCCGACCCTGGGCGACAACGTGACGGTTGGCTCCGGAGCCAAGCTGCTGGGGCCGATCGAGGTCGGGCACGGCGCCAAGGTTGGCGCGAACACGGTGGTGGTCGAAGATGTGCCTCCAAACGCCACTGTGGTCGGTAATCCCGGACATACGGTGAAGGTGGAGGGACGCCGGGTCGAGGGCCCCGACACCGACTGGATCCACCTGCCAGATCCGATCGCCGACGCGATCCGGGGGCTGTCGGAGAGGATCGCGGAGCTGGAGGATCGGATCGCGGAGCTGACCGGCGAACGCAAGCCCGACTCGAAGGTCCGCGAGCTGGGGCGCCGCAAGGGCCGCTCCTCGGCGGGTGGGTAGCTCCGGCTAGGCGTAGGGCCGCCCGAAGGGGCGGATATCTTGATTGGGTGACCGAGTTGGCCGAATCGGAGCTGTCGCAGGGCGCCCACGGTGCCCCGACCGAGCCGGGCGCGGACCAGGTCGAGCGCCTGCTCGCGGAGCTGAACAGCGCCCAGCGCGAGGCGGTCGTCTACGGCGAAGGACCTCTGCTTGTGCTGGCGGGAGCCGGCTCCGGCAAGACCCGGGTGCTCACCCACCGGATCGCCTACCTGCTGGCCACCGGCCGGGCCCGGCCCGGTGAGATCCTCGCGATCACCTTCACCAACAAGGCCGCCGGGGAGATGCGTGAGCGGGTCGAGCGGCTGGTCGGCCGCGCCACACGGGCGATGTGGGTGATGACCTTCCACTCCGCCTGCGCGCGGATCATGCGCGCGGAGGCCGAGCGGCTCGGCTACTCGCGCAACTTCACGATCTACGACGAGGCCGACTCGCTGCGGATGGTGAAGCGCTGCATGGAGGAGCTCGAGGTGGACCCGAAGCGCTACCCGCCGCGCGCGATCAGGTCTCAAATCTCCGGCGCGAAGAACAAGCTGCTCGACGCGGCGGAGTTCCAACAGACACAGGGATCGGTGTTCGAGGAGACGGCGGGCGACGTCTATGCGCTCTATGAGCGCCGCATGCTCGAGGCCAACGCGATGGACTTCGACGACCTGCTGGTGCGCACGGTCAACGTGCTGGAGCTGTTCGAGCCCGCTCGTGACCGCTGGCGCCGCGCCTTCGGCCAGGTGCTGGTCGACGAGTACCAGGACACCAACCGCGCCCAGTACCGGCTCCTGCAGCTGCTCGCCGAGGAGCATCGAAACCTGTTCGTGGTCGGCGACGACGCGCAGTCGATCTACGGCTTCCGCCACGCGGAGATCCGCAACATCCTCGACTTCGAGCGCGACTTCCCGGATGCCTCGACGGTGATGCTGGAGCAGAACTACCGCTCCACGCAGACGATCCTCTCGGCCGCCAACGCGCTGATCGCCAACAATCGCGAGAACCGCCCGAAGAAGCTCTGGACCGACTCCGGCGCAGGCGAGCCGGTTCAGGTCGTGCAGCTCGCGGACGAGCACGAGGAGGCGCGCTGGGTCGCCGGGGAGGTCGAGCGCCTGGTCACCGAAGAGGGGGTGGGGCGCGACGAGATCGCCGTCTTCTACCGCACCAATGCGATGAGCCGGGTGCTGGAGGACACGCTGGTGCGCTTCGAGATGCCCTACCAGGTGATCGGCGGGACGAAGTTCTACGAGCGCGCCGAGATCAAGGACGCGATCGCCTACCTGAGCCTGCTGGCCAACCCCTCCGACGCGATCTCCTTCAGCCGGGTTGTCAACTCGCCCCGGCGCGGGATCGGCAACACCAGCCAGGGGCGGCTCGCCTCGCACGCGAACACGACCGGCCTGCCGATCTGGGAGATCGCCGGCAGCCCGGAGGCTGTGCCGGGCCTCGGCGCCGCCGCGGTGAAGGCGATCGGGCGCTTCCACGAGACCGTCGAGTCCCTGCGCGAGCGGGCACAGGTCGACCCGGTGGCGAAGCTGCTCGAGGCGACCCTTGTGGAGACCGGGTACCTGGAGGCGCTCGAGGCCGAGCGGACGATCGAGGCCGAGGGCCGGGTCGAGAACCTCCAGGAGCTGATCGGCGTCGCCGCCGAATTCGACGCCAACCGGCAGCTGGAGGGTGAGAGCGAGGCCGCACCCCTGGAGGAATTCCTACAGCAGATCTCGCTCTACACCGACCAGGACGCGATAAGCGACGAATCACTGATCACCCTGATGACCCTCCACAACGCCAAGGGTCTGGAATACGACACGGTCTTCATGATCGGTTGCGAGGAGGGGGTCTTTCCCCACATGAGGGCGCTGGAGGAAGGCGGGGAGGAGGAGGAACGGCGCCTCTGCTACGTCGGGATCACCAGGGCCCGCGAGCTCCTCTCCTTGACCTATGCCCGGCGCAGCAACCTGTTCGGCAACTCCGGCAGTGGGGTCCCCTCCCGATTCCTCGGCGAGATCCCGGCGACCCTGGTCGAGCG
>JBBQNM010000016.1:0-37608 GCA_038329895.1 Solirubrobacterales bacterium
TTCGAGCGGCTCGGCTACGAGGTCTATTACGTCGAGGCGCACGCCCGCACTCCGTCGATGTTCATGGAGCACGAGCACGACGACGGCAGCGAGCGGGCGGCGCGCTACATCGCGGCGGTCGCCGAACGATTCGGGCTCGGCGACCGCTGGGCCTTCCAGGCGCTCCACGAGGAGGGCCGCTGCTTCGGAATGAGCTCCGAACAGCTCGACCGCCTCTACCGCGACGCGGCCCTGATCGTCAACATGCACGGCGGCACCCTTCCGCTTCCCGAGCACGCTGCCACCGACCGGCTCGTCTACCTGGGCACGGACCCGGTCGAGGTCGAGCTGGAGGTCCACCAGGGGGACCGCGAGGCAATCGAGTTCCTCGACCAGCACGTCGCCTTCTTCACCTGGGGCCTTAACTACGGGAACCCCGACTGCGTGCTGCCGTGGGCACGCCCCTTCTCCTTCGTTCCCAGCCCGCCGCCGGTGGTACTCGACTTCTGGGACAACGACTTCGTCCCCGACGCCGGTCCGTTCACCACGATCGGCAACTGGCGCCAGCCCTACCGGGACGTGCGGTTCGAAGGTCGCTTATACCGGTGGAGCAAGCACCAGGAGTTCCTGAAGATCCTCGACCTCCCGGCGCGCGTAAGCACCCCCATCGAGCTCGCCCTCTCGAGTTACGAGGACCACGATCGGCTGCTGCTCGAGGAGCATGGCTGGCGCATCCGTCCCGGCTACGAGCTGTCGCGCGACCTCGACTCCTACCGCGACTACATCGTGCGCTCGGCCGGCGAGCTGTCGGTCGCGAAGGAGCAGAACGTCCACTTACGCAGCGGCTGGTTCAGCGAGCGAAGCGCCATGTATCTAGCCGCCGGGCGCCCGGTCGTCCTGCAGGACACTGGATTCGGCAACGCCCTTCCTACGGGTGAGGGCCTGTTTGCTTTCCGCGACCTCGAAGGCGCCGCGGAGGCGATCGCGGCGGTGGAGGCGGATCCCTCCCGCCACCGCCAAGCCGCGCGCGACGTCGCGCGCGAGTACCTCAGCCACGACGTCGTGCTGGGGGATCTTCTCGACCACGTGGGGCTGCAGGCCTCCAAGCGCTCCCGCACGCCGAGAAGCTCGCCGGCGCCGGCAAGGCTTGCGCCCGATCTCTCCCTTCAGCCGCTCTCGAGGCGCCCGCTGAAGCTCCCGGAGGAGACGATGGAGCACGTGCTGGGGCGGCCGGTCCCAGCGGTGACAGCACCGCCAAGCCCGCCGGTCTCCAGCGTGGTGATGCCGGTGCTCGACAACCTCGCCTGCACGCGGATGGCGCTCGAGAGCCTTCTCGCCAACACCCATGCCCGCTTCGAGGTGATCGTGGTGGACAACGGTTCCTCCGAGCAGACCCGCCAGTACCTCGAGGTGCTCGCCTCCCGCAACCGCCACGTGTGCGTGCTCCGAAACGAGCGCAACCGGGGCTTCGCGGCGGCTTGCAATCAAGGGCTGGCCGCGGCCAAAGGCGACCTCCTCGTCCTGCTCAACAACGACACGATCGTGCCTCCGGGATGGCTGTTGGGGCTGGCAGGCCCGCTCGCAGTTCAGGCGATCGGCCTGGTCGGGCCGACGACGAACCGATGCGGCGGCGCCGCCGAGGTCCGCACTTCGTACGACTCCTATGGAGAGATGCTCGAGTTCGCCGCTGAGCGCCGCGAGGCCATGGAAGGCGAACCCCCCATCAACATCGCCGTGGCGGAGATGTTCTGCGCCGCCCTCCGGCGCGACGTCTTGGATGCGGTCGGACCGCTGGACGAGCGCTTCGAGATCGGCATGTTCGAGGACGACGATTATGTGCGGCGTGTCCGTGACGCGGGATTCAAAGTGGTATGCGCCGAGGATGTGTTCGTCCACCACTTCGGGGAGGCCTCGCTGGGGCTGCTGGCCGCCGAGGGTCGCTACGGCGAGCTGTTCCATGCCAACCGCCAACGCTTCGAGGAAAAGTGGGGCGTCGCCTGGGAGTCTCACGATCGCCGCCGCGACCCCGAATACACGGCGCTGACCCACCGGGTCAAGGCCGCTGTACGCCGGCACCTGCCGGAGGGCTCCACGGTGCTCGTCGTGAGCAAGGGGGACGACGCGCTGGTCGAGCTCGACGATCACGAGGTCTGGCACTTCCCACAGCTCGACGACGGCACCTATGCCGGTCGCCACCCGGCCGACGACGACGAGGCGATCGCCGAGCTCGAGCGGCTGCGGGAGCGGGGCGCGGAGTACCTCGTGGTCCCGGAGACCTCGCTGTGGTGGCTCGACCACTACGGAGGATTTCGGCGCCATCTGGAGGGGTACCGCCTCGCCAGCGACGACCCTGCCACCGCGATCATCTACGACCTCGGGCAGCCCGTTGAGGCCCCAGCCGGATTGAGGGACTCCGCATGAACCGCCGGCGGCTGGAGGAGCTCGCGGAACGGGTGGCCGCGCTGGAAGCCGTCACCGGCGGGAGCGCCGATGCGGCTGGCCTCGATGCCCGCCTGGCGGCGATCGAGGATGCGGTCCGGCGGCTCCGATATGGCGACGAGGAGCTCAGCGAGATCGACGACGTCGTGCGCCGGTGCGGCGAGCTTGTCAGCGAGCACGTGCCGGCGGGCCAGCGCGTGGCGGTCGTGTCGGAGGGCGACCCTGCCCTGCTCGCACTCGATGATCGACACGTCGCCGCGTTCCCGCAAGCCAAGCGGGTCGGAAATCCGGAGCGCGACTTCGACCACGGCGCTGCGGTGATCGCCCACCTCGAGGCCCAGCGCGCGCAGGGCACTCGGTTCCTGCTCCTGCCGGAGCCGGCCCGCTGCTGGATGGAGCGTTACCCCGAATTCGCCGAGCATCTGCTTGGTCGCTACGAGGTGGTTGCCGACGATCCGGGCGCCGGCCTGCTGGTCGACGTGGGCGAAACGCGCGTCGCCGGGCGAGCAGGGAAACTGCTCACGGAGGTGCTCGATCGCCTAGTTGACGGCGACCGCTACGCGCCAGTCCTAGACTGGACCGCGCTGGACCTCGCCGCCGAGGCCGGTAGCCGCACCGTGTTCGCGGCCCCGCCCGACGCCGACGTGGAGCTTCCCTACCTCGATCGCACCATCAACGTGGTCGTCATCGAGGATCCGGCCCGTTTGGAGGAGAGCCGGCGGGTGGCCAGCGCCGCAGTGATCGTGGTTAGCCCCGACGAGAGCGGCCGCGTCGTCGTGGCCGAGGTGGAAGAGGTCGCACCGGATGGCCCTATGACGGCCGACCCGATCCTCCTCGTCGTCGCCGCGGGCGATCCAGAGGACCCTTGGCTGGCGCGCGTCGAGGAGGCTGTGGCCGACCTGCCCGCGATCAGGCTCGTCGCGGGTCGCGATCTCGGGTCCGTGGCGGCCGATGCGGACACCGAAGTCGTCGTGCTGGCCGAGCGCGGGGTCTTGCCCCTGCCTGGCTGCATCGAGTCGGCTTCGGCGACGCTGGCGTCCGCTGAGGGGGTCGGGGCAGCCGCGGTGAAGCTGCTCGCCGCCGATGGATCCCTCGAGGCCGCTGGGAGCGTCGTGTTTTCGGACGGATCGATCGAAGGGGTGGCCGCAGGTTGCCGCGAGGTGGCGGCCCCGTGGCACGAATACGTCCGCCCCGCCTGCGCCGCAGAGGGCCTGCTCGCCGTACGCTCCGCCGCCGCCCGCGAGGTCGCGTCGAATGCTTCGGGGTCGCTCGTCGCCTTGTCGGCCGGGTTGTGGGAGGCCGGCTACGAGCTACGCTACCAACCCGACGCCTGGGCCGTGCGGGCGCTGGATCGAGATCCCGAGGCCAGTGCCGCGAACGGGACCGAGGCCTGGTCTTCGACATTGGCGGTCCGCCCCGACCGGCCGACGGCGCTCGACAGCGGCGCTTGGCGGGCGCTGCTTGCGCAGGACGATGTGAGGAGCTGCTGGATATGAAGCGAGCGCTGGTCTCGTAAGAAAGCTGCCGGATATGAAGCGAGCGCTTGTCTCGCAGACGCGCATGCCCGAGATCGACCGCGACCGCGGCTCCCAGCGTGTCGACCTGTTCATCCGCTGGCTCCTCGAGGACGGCTGGTCGGTCACGTTCGTCGCCAGCGAGCAGGACTGTGACGACCGCCACGCGCACCGCCTTCGGCAGCAGGGGGTAGCGACCTTCGCCGGCTACGAGGGGGTGGAGGATCTGGTCGCGGCGGGGGACATCGAGCTCGCGTTGCTGGCCTTCTGGGAGCCGGCGTCGCAGCTCCTGCCCGTACTGCGGGAGGTCTCCCCCGAGACGCGGGTGATCGTCGACTCCATCGACCTCCACTTCTTGCGCGACGCTCGCCGGCTGCTAGGGGCCGGCAACAGCCTCGACGAGCGATTCGGCAGCCAGCTCGTCGGTGAGCTCAACACCTACCGGGCCGCCGACGCGGTGCTCACCGTGTCGGCCAAGGAGGCGGATCTTCTGGCCGACTTCCTGGGGCCCGACCGCACCTACGACCTGCCGCTGGCGGAGCCGACTACGCGGTCGCCGGTCCCCTTCGAGCAGCGGAACGGGATCTTCTTCGTCGGCAATTTCCGCCACCTTCCCAACGGCGAGGCGGTGGAGTACCTGTGCCGCGACATCGTTCCGCGGCTCGACCCGGAGCTGCTGGCGGCACATCCGCTTTCGGTGGTTGGCAGCCGTCTGACCGAGAAGGTTCGCGCGCACGGCCGCGGCCTGCCGGCGGTGAAAATGATCGGCTGGGTACCGTCGATCCGCCCCTACCTCGAGCAGGCTCGGGTCTGCGTGGTGCCTCTGCTGCACGGGGCCGGCGTCAAGGGCAAGATCGTCGAGTCGCTGATGGCCGGCACGCCGGTGGTCACGACCCCGATCGGGGCCGAAGGACTAAACCTCGAGCACGGGAAGCACGCAATGATCGCGGACTCGCCGGGTGACCTAGCCGCCTGCCTCGCGCACCTGCTCACCGACGAGCGGGAGTGGCAGCGTCTGGCTGACGCGGGCCACGAGCTTGCCTGTGCCACGCACGACCCGGAACGTGTGCGGGAGCGGTTCCTGGAGATCGTGGAGGAAGTCCTGAGTCTGCCGGTCCGGGACGAGGTCAGCGGCGTCGGATTGCGACGCGTGCGTAGGCGCGAGCTCGCCTATCGCGACACCGTGGCAGCGGTGGACGAGACGCTGCGGACGGTCACCGAGCCCGGCTCGACCGTGCTCGTCGTATCTCGGGGTGACGACCAGCTCGCGGCGGTTGAAGGACGAAGCGGACGCCATTTCCCGCAGGCGCCAGATGGGAAATGGGCGGGTAACTACCCCGTCGACAGCGACGCCGCCATCCGCCATCTCGAGTCCTTGCGTGACCGCGGGGCGCGGTACTTCGCCATTCCGAGCACCTCCTTCTGGTGGCTGCACCACTATCGCGAGCTGACGGCGCACCTGGAGAACCACTACCGGCGGATCCACTCCGGCGAGCACCTGGTTCTGTTTGACCTAGGCGACGACTCGCAGCGGCCGTCCGCCCCGGCCGGCACCGAGCGAGGGCGGGTACTGGTAGTAGGCGCGTACGAGAGCAGTCGAGCAGGACCGCCGCCGAACCTCGTCGCCGAGCTCGACCGCAGCGATCAGTTCGAGGTCACCCAGCGCTGGCGTCCCCGAGCATCCCGCGACGATCCGTTCGGGGAGGCGTCGGCCGCCGACGACGACGCCGATTGGATCGTGTTCGTGACCGAGGCTGCGGTTGTTCCCGCCGGCTTTCTCGACGACTTCCTGACAACGGCGTCGCAACTGACCGCGCTCGGGGTGGACCGCGTCCAGCCAGCGCACGAAAACGGCCCTCACGAAAGGCCGCCGGTGACTGAACGGCTGGGCGGCGTGCTTGCACGCGAGCTGGAAGCGGTGACCCCCTTGCCGCTGCTTGCGATCCGCCGGGGGGCATCGAGGGATGGGCCGGTGGCCCTGATCGACGCTGTCCCGATCAGGGCGGAAACGCCGATCGCCGGTCAGGCCGACCCGGTGACGTACAGCAACGTACGGGACGTCTTCATGGCCGGGACCGATGGGCCCGTGCGGGCGGTGCAGCGCAGCCAGGGCTCCCCCTTGCCGCTGCTGAGCGTGCTCATCGCCACCTACGAGCGACCGGGTTTGCTATCGGGCTGCCTGGAGGGATTCTGCGAGCAGACCCTGCCCGTGGCCGACTTCGAGGTTGTCGTCGTCGACGACGGGTCCACCGACAAGGAGACGGCCGCCGTGCTGGAGGAATTCGCCGCTCGCCTGCCGCTCACCTGGGTGCACATCGAGCATGCGGGCCGGAGCGCGGCAAAGAATCTCGCCATCCTGCTCGCCCGCGGCGAGGTGGTCCTGTTCTTCGATGACGACGACCTGCCCGCGTCCGACCTGCTCGAGGAGCACGTCCGAGCCCACGAGTCCCATCGCGGCGAAGCGACGGCGATCCTCGGCCACACCGACTGGGCCCCTCAGCTCGCGGTCTCGCCGCTCATGCACTACCTGACCGAGGTCGACAAGATGCTTTTCTCCTACGGCAACTTCGAGGAGGGCGAGACGATCGACTGGCGCGGCTTCTGGGAGGGGCGGGTCTCCTCGAAGCGGTCGCTGCACCTACGTCATGGCCTGCATGACCAGCGCCTCGACTACTCCATCGACGTGGAGATGGCGTGGCGCCTCGCATCGCGCGGGCTCGAAGTCAAGTACCACCCCGCCGCCCGCAGTTTCATGGCGCGGTCGATCGACTTCGACGGGTTTTCCGACCGTTATGAGGCCAAGGGCCGGGCCCAGTCCGCGATTGCGGCTCTGCACAACGACCCCGAGCTGCTCGAGTACACGCAGGTCGGGGGAGCGACGGAACGCTGGCGGGAGGCGCAGCCGACCCTGCCGGCGATCGTCGCCCGCATCCATGAACTGGAGGCAGCGCTCGGCGAGGACGGCGGTACGGCCGGTGGAGATCTCGAGCCGCGGCTTGCGGAGTTGCACCGCTGCTACCGCACTGCATTCCTGGCCCACAACGCCAAAGGGATGGCGGAGGCCCTCGACGGCAGCTCGACGCCGAGTCGCCCTGGCGCGCATCCCCGCAGCGAACATTCCCAGCCCACGGACACCAAGCCCGCCGAGACCCAGCTCGCGGAGCTGAGCGACGATGGAGCCGAAACGCCGGCCCTGACGGTGACGATGCCCGCGTGGAGTCGAACCCCCGAGCTGGCCGAGATGGCCGCGCGCACGGTGGAGCGCGTCTGGGAGGTGGCCAGGCTGCCGTGCGAGGTGGTCGTGATCGACAACGGATCCCCCGAGCAGCGCCCGCTACACGCCCGCGTGCACCGCTTCGACGAGAACCGGGGCGTGGCGACGGCTTGGAACACGGGATTCGAGCTCGCGCGGGCTCCCGTGGTCGCGGTGCTCAACAGCGACTGCCGCGTCGAGCCGGGCTGGGACGAGGCGCTCTATGAAGCGGCCACGACAGGCCGCCGCATTGCCTTCCCCTACACCGACCATTGCGACGGCCTGGGCTTTCGCCAGCCCGATCAGGCTGGGACCGGGGGCTGGTGCTACATGCTCACTCAATCCCTTTACCGGGAGATCGGCCCCTTCGACGAACGATTCAATCCCGCATACGTGGAGGACACCGACTACTGGCACCGCGCCTGGGAGCTCGGCATCGACCTCTCCCCAGTTCCGGCCGCCCGGGTCGTGCACGCCCGCCGCACCTCCAGCGACGACCACTCCGACTGGCTGCTCACCGGGCATCGCTATCTGTACGGCTGGAAGCACGGCGTCGAGCCGCTGGGCGCCCCGCCCTACTACAACCGCGAGATCGTCGAGTACCACTGCACTCAAGCGGCCGGGAGCCGCGCCACCACGACATGAGGACGAGCACCCTCCGGGATCAGCAACTCAACGATGCCGTAGCGAGCCAGGGCCTGGTCGTCGTAGGAGACCTCCCATCCGACCGGGACCCGGGCGATCTGCTGCGAAGGAGCCCGCTCGCGCCCCGGCGTCACGTCGATTGCCTCGACTTCATCGCCCCGCACACCGAGCAGCCAAACCCTGCCGTCGGGGGTTCCCGCGAGCTGCGACCGGCCGTCCAGGTTCAGGTCGGTGAGATCCTCGTGGTGCCAGATTCCGTGGTCGAGCCAGACGTGCTCCAGCACCTGCCCCCCGCCCGGGAGGTCGAAAACCAGCAGGCCTTGAGGCCGCCCGCGGGCGTCGACCGTCAACCCCCCCTGGTTCTCCAGGCCGGACCCGCTGGGCTGGGTGTCGATGATCGTGTCGGCGCTGGCGTGCGTGATCGGCAGGCGCAACGGGCTGCCATCGCTTGCCTGCCAGGTGCGTCCTCCGTCGGCGGAGTGGGCATAGCCGACGTCGTTGGTCGACTCCACGGTCGGCCCGCTGCGCCACTCGAACATCAGGTGGATGACGCCGGAGCGGGGGTCGACGGCGATGTGGTTCAGGTAGGGACTCTCGCCGCTCGTGCGGCCGTCGAGCACGACATCCAGCGAGCGCCAGCGCGAGGCGCCGGGGTAGAGGGCGTCGAGCACGACGGCGCCCTCGCCTGCCATGCCTTCGCGGCGCCAGAACAGCAGGGTGCCGTCGGGCAGCGCGGTAAAGGCCGGATAGGTGACGCTCCTCTCCCGCGCGGGCGCAGGGCCCGTTGCCCAATGGTCAAGCCTTCCCGGAGGCGCCCGCACGTAGCGAAGCGGGCTCAGGTGCATGTTGCCGGCCACGTGCACGCCGCCTTCGGCGTCCACTGCGATCACGTAGACGTTGTGAGTGTCGTCCGCCGTAGGCGCAGCGAGCGGGTTTCGGCGCAGCTTCGCCAGGTTCACGATCTTCCACTCCTGGCTGCCCCGGCGGCGTCTGCCCGCGTAGGGCGTTCCGTCGGTCCCCACCCAGACGGCGTACTGGTACGCACCGGCGCTCCAGAGGTTGTCCTGGATGAACACCTGACCGTTGCGCAGGTCGGCCAGCTCCTGGCGGTCGGAGCGCAGGCCGATCGCCACCAGGACCGCGACCAGGACCAGCGAGGACACCACACCGATTGGCCGTGACCACCTTTGCATGAACACGTCTGATCCTAGCCACGGCCCAACCCCTATGACCTAGGCAGGCCATGTATCCGTTCTGGAACACCATCGTCGAACCCGCGCTGCTGGCCACCGGCGCCACCCGCGTGATCGAGATCGGCGCTCTGCGGGGCGACACGACGGTGCGGCTGCTCGAGCTCCTGGGACCTTCCTCCGAGCTGCACGTGATCGACCCGGTGCCGATCTTCGACCCCAGCGAGCACGCGCGACGCTTCCCCGGCCGCTACATCTTCCACCGCGACATCAGCCACAACGTGCTGCCTACCCTGCCGCCCGCGGACGCGGCCCTCGTCGACGGCGACCACAACTGGTTCACGGTCTATTACGAGCTGCGCATGCTGCGCGAGACGGCCCGCAAGGCCGGCACCCCGATGCCGCTGCTGATCATGCACGACGTCTGCTGGCCCTACGGCCGGCGCGACCTCTATTACGCTCCGCAGCGGATCCCCGAGGAGTTCCGCCAGCTCCACCAGACGCGGGGCATCCTGCCCGGGCACAAGGAGCTGGTGCAGGAAGGCGGCCTTAACCCACAGCTCTCCAACGCGGTCGAGGAGGGCGGCCCCCGCAACGGCGTGATGACCGCGCTCGACGATTTCGCTGAGGAGCACGACCGCCCGCTTCGGTGCGTTGTGCTGCCCGTCTACCACGGGCTCGCACTGGTCGCCGACCAGGATCTTCTCGATGCGCACCCGGAGCTGGCCGCCCTGCTCGATCGGCTCGATGGCGCCGAGACCCGCTACGAGCTGTTGGAGTTGGCCGAGTCGATCCGTATCCAGGAGCAGGTGCAGCACCAGAGCTCGCACTTCGCGATCGAGGGCCGTGCAGGACGCGCCGCCCGGCTTTACCTCGACTTACTCAAGGGAGCCCTCCTGGACGAGCACTACCTTGAAAACGAGCTGCGTATCGAGCACCTCATGGAACGCATCGCGACCGGGCAGGCCGTCGACTCCAAGAAGCTCGGCGATCCGGCCCGTTTCATGCAGAAAGAGTTCCGCCACCTCCAGCAGGCGCGCCACGCCGGCGAGCTACCGGACGAGAGTCCGGACACAAACGGCCGGCGGGATGCCCTCGCCTACACGAGCATGGGTCGCATTCGTCTCGACCACCTGGAGGATTGTCTTGACACGATTCGCGAGGAGGCGGTCGAGGGTGACCTCGTGGAGTGCGGAACCGGCCGCGGCGGCGGCGCCATCTTCGTGCGCGGGTACCTTCAGGCCTACGACATCTCCCGCCCCCGGTTGTGGGTAGCCGACCGCTTCGGCGGCGGCTCGCTCCCGGACGACGACATGCCCACTTTCGCGCCCGACCTGAACACGGTGCGGGACGCGTTCTCCCGCTTCGGCCTGCTTGACAGCCGCGTCAACTTCCTGCAGGGCCCGCTGACCCGCATGCTCACCGAGGCCCCGATCGGCAGGGTGGCGCTGCTCCGCGTGGACGGCCACGATCCGGAGGAGGTCCGGGTCGCGCTCGACACGCTCTACGACAAGATCGCGCTCGGCGGCTTCGTCGTGGTCGACGACTACGGTGCCCCAGGCTGTCAGGCGGTAGTCGACCAGTTCCGCTCCGAGGGTGGGGTCGTCGATCCGCTGGAGCGGATCGACTGGAGCGGCGCCTGGTGGCGCAAGACCACGCACGCGGGCCGAGAAGGACCGCTTCCGGCAGCGCCAGAGCAGGACGCCGACCGCACCGAGCCCGAGGAGCGCCAGCCGACCGCGACCAAGGACCTGTCGGTGGTGGTCGTCATTTACAACATGCGCCGTGAGGCGGCCCGAACCCTGTACTCGCTGTCGCGAAAATACCAGCAGGGGGTCGAGAATCTCGACTACGAGGTCATCGTGGTCGAGAACGGGTCCGAGCCCGACGAGCGGCTCGGCGAGGAGTTCGTGCGCGGCTTCGGTCCCGAGTTTCATTACATCGACCTCGGGGAGGCGGCGACGCCGTCGCCGGCCCCCGCGCTGAACCGGGGGATCGCCCTCTCCACCGGCCGGACCGTTGCCCTGATGATCGACGGCGCGCACGTGCTCACCCCGGGCGTCCTGCGCTTGGCGATGCTGGGGCTCTCGAGCTACGCGCCCGCCCTCGTCACAACGCAGCAATGGTACGTGGGCCCTGGTGAGCAGAACGAGGCCGTGGCGAAAGGCTATGACCGCGACTACGAGGACCGCCTTTTCGAGCAGATCGAGTGGCCGACCGATGGCTACCGGCTGTTCGACATCGGGCACTTCATCGGCGACCGCGACTGGTTCACCGACCAGTGGGAGAGCAACTGCATCTTCGTCCCCCGCCCCCTGCTCGAGCAAGTCGGACGCATGGACGAGAGCTTCTCGACGCCGGGAGGTGGCTTCGCCAACCTCGACTTCTTCGAGCGCGCGGCCAGCTCTCCCAACGTCACCCTGGTCAGCGTCCTCGGGGAGGGCTCGTTCCACCAAGTCCACGGAGGAACGACCACCAACGTCGGCGAGATGGCCGAGCGCAGCGAGCTCATCGACCTCTACCACGACCAATACGCCGAGTTGCGGGGACGGCGGTTCACCATACCTGCCAAGGAGGTGCACTACGTCGGCAGCCTTCCCGAGGCGGCCCGCCGCACCAAGGCGCGGCGCATGGGGGCCCCGTTGTACTTCAAGCTCGCCCACGTCGAGGGGACCGACGGGCGCCCGGCGCGGCCGATCCCCGTGCCCCAAGAGCTGAGGACCGAGTTCGTCGACGCCTTCTGGCGCAGCAAGGAGTGGCATCAGACGACATGGCTCGGCAAGTGGACGGGCAAGGCACCAACCGATCTGCTCGCCTACCAGGACCTCCTCTTTCGGGTCAGGCCCAACTGGATCGTGGAGACCGGCACGGAGGGAGGCGGACGCGCGTTCTTCCTGGCGTCGATCTGTGACCTGATCGGGAGCGGCCGGGTGCTCTCGATCGACGATCGCCCGGCCGAGAAACTGGCCGAGCACCCCCGCGTCACCTACCTGCGCAGCGATCCGACCGACGAGCACACCGCCGGGGAGGTGCGGGAGGTAGTGGGAGAGCGGCCGCGGGCGCTGGTCATCCTGGGGGCTGCCAAGCGGGCGCCGCTGCTTGCGGCCTTCGAGCATTACGCCCCGCTCGTGCCGATCGACTCCTATCTCGTGGTGGAAGACACAATCCTCAACGGGCACCCCGTGTGGACCGGCTTCGGGCCCGGCCCGAAGGAGGCGGCTGAAAGGATCGTGGACGATGGGGACTTCGCCCCCGACCCCTCGTTCGAGCGTTACGCTCTTACCTTCAACCCCGGCGGGTTTTTGAAGCGCATCCGATGAGTGCAGAAGCGGCGCTCGACAGCCAAGCCAGAGCCAAGGTCTTCGGGATCGGCCTGAACAAAACGGGCACGTTGTCGCTGCACGAAGCCCTCGAATTCCTGGGCTACAGGAGCCTTCACCACGGCGGCATGGAGACCATGAGCTTGGTCCAAAAAGCCATCGCGGAGGGCAAGCCAATGCTGACCCCCCTCGATCCCGACTTTGAGGCCTTCACGGACATCTTCGGCCTCACCTACCACTTCTATCTCGCCGATGTGCAGTACCCCGGCTCCCGGTTCATCCTCACGGTGCGCGAGCTCGATGATTGGCTCGACAGCCGGCGCCGTCACGTCGAAAAGAACCGTGAAATGAACGCCGCCGGGCAGTACCAGGACGGCTTCCTGAAAGTCGACCTCGAACTGTGGGAGGCAGAGTACGTAGAGCACGAGGCGGTCGTGCGCGGCTACTTCGCCGACCGGCCGGACGACCTGCTGGTGTTCAAGCTCATCGGTGGCGATGGATGGGAGCCGCTGTGCGAGTTCCTCGGCCATCCGGTGCCAGAAGCACCCTTCCCGTGGACGAACCAATTCCGACCGTCGGCCGCAAGCCGATGAGCAGTGACGACGTGGGCAGCCAAGCTAGAGCCAAGGTCTTCGGGATCGGCCTGATGAAGACGGGTACGTCGTCGCTGCACGAAGCCCTCGAGTTGCTGGGCTACAAGAGCCTTCACAACGGCGGCATGGAGACCCTGTGGACGGTCACCCGAGCCGTCGACGAGGGCAAGCCTCTTCTGTATTACCTCGACCCCGACCTCGACGCCTTCTCGGACATCTTCCCGATTGTGTACTACTTCCATCTCGCAGACGTGCAGTACCCCGGCTCCCGGTTCATCCTCACGGTACGCGATCTCGACGACTGGCTCGACAGCCGGCGCCGTCACGTCGAGAAGGACCAGGAAAGGAAGGCCGCCGGGAACTGTCAAGAGGGCTTCCTGAAGGTCGACATCGACGCCTGGGCGACGGAGCACCGCCGGCACGAGGCGGTCGTGCGCGCCTACTTCGCCGACCGGCCCGCCGACCTGCTGGTGTTCAACCTCACCGGTGGAGATGGGTGGGAGCCGCTGTGCGACTTCCTCGGGCATCCGGTGCCCGACGCACTCTTCCCGTGGAGAAAACGACCCCGAGCATGGGCGACCCCCTGACCACCGATACGCCGCAGGGTACGGGGACGGCGAACGACACCGAGGTCGCCGCCCGCGCCCTCCTCGCTGACCTTCCCCGGCTTCACGACTGGGGCCGCGGTCCAGAGGTCGGGGGCTTGACCCAGCCGATTGGCAACCGCATCATCACCGAGCTGGCCCGCTACGACTCGCCGCGGGTCGTCGAGACCGGCGCTGGCGCGTCGACGCTGCTGTTCTGCTGCCTGGAGCCAGGCGCGGTCACCAGCATCGCCCCAGATGCCGCGCTCCGCGACCGCATGCTGGCCGAGGCCGCGGCCCGGGGGATACCGATCGATCGCCTCCGGTTCGTCTGCGAGCAATCCGAGCTCGCCCTTCCGAGGCTCGCCGCCGCCGGGGAGCGGTTCGACGCCGGCCTCATCGACGGCGCTCACGGATGGCCGAACGTGTTCGTGGACTTCTGCTACATCAATCTGATGCTGCCAGTAGGCGGCACGCTGTTCGTCGACGACGTGCAGCTCTACTCGGTCGCCCAGCTTTACCTGCTGTTGCGCCAGCAGGAGGAGTTCGAGTACGTGGCCCTCGACGACAAGCTCGCCACCTTCCGCAAGGTTCTTGACCACCCATTCCTGCCCGAGTGGAGCTCCCAGCCGTACATCAAGCAGAATACCGTGGTAGCACCTGCCTCCCCGTCCTGAGCCGAACACCCACGAAGCGCGGGCGCCTGGCCCGCAAAGCCCGCCGCATGGATCGCTTTTCGTCCTGCTCCCGGCTCGCCACGTTGCAGCGCCGGAGCCTGCTACCAGACGAAGGGGATTTGATCGCCGGGGTACACCGATGGCGCGAAGAACCAGGTCTCGATGGCGTACAGCAGCGACTGCGCATCGCCGCGGGGCGTGGCGCCTTCGGGTTCCGCGATCGTCGATTGAACTGCGTCCGGCCGCTGCAAAGCGGTCATCCGTGATGCCTCCTGGCGAGCGACAAATGGGGAGCCTATACCAGGGGATCGAGGGCAGGCGATGCAGCGTCGTTGGCGCCTCGACCGCCTTCAGCCGATGTTCGCCTCCTCGCAGAACCGCGCCAGCACATGTTCGGCGGCAAAGTGGTCCTCCGCGACCCGGCGGGCAGCAGCCGCGTGCTCGGGGTAGCGGTCGACGATGTCCGCAGCGCCCTCGACGGCTTCGTCGAGGGTCTGGAACGCGACCAAGCCCGCTCCGACCGGGAGGCTGGCGCTGAAGCCCGTGTCCTGCACGAGGGCAGGCTTGCCCGATGCCAGATAGCGGGTGGTGCGATCGCTGAACCAGCCGCAGGCGGTGTCGACGTACATCCCCTGGGCTGCCGAGAACTCGGCGCCGGAGCCCTGCACGTAGGCGCGCATGGCGTCAGGGTCGCCGGCCACCACTCGAGGATCGGCGATTCGCCAGCCGTGCTGTCGCAGAGCGTTGAGGTCGCCCTCGTCGGCGGGGTAGATGTCGAGGGCGATCTCGAAGCGATGCCGCGAGCGCCGAGGCAGCTCGATGAACTTGCGGAACTCGTGCACCTTGAGGCCATAGGTTCGCCCGCCGTGCTCGACCGGGCCGAACGGCCCGCGCCAGGTCGCGATGGTGGTGAAGCGGTCGGTCTCCTCCGCGTCCACGATTGGCCAGTCTTCGAGCACCACGGGTTGGCGGACGGGGTGCCATTCGATTCCCCCGGTCGGGATCGGGCAGCCGCGGGTGCCGATCAGCTCTCCGATCGTGAAATAAAGATCGTGACCATTGACGTTCGCCCCGCGGATCCCAGCGTCGTGCCAGAACTGAGTGAAACCGGGATCGATGTCCACCATCACCCTCCGGCGGAAGGCACCGAACAGGCTCGGGAGCGTCAGGTGCCCGCTTATGTTCACCAGCGTGGCCTCCGCTGCGATCGCCAGCAGCTCCTCCAATGCAGGGCCGACGATCGCCACGTCGTCGCTGAGGAGCGCTGCCCGCCCGGCCAGTCCGAACCGCTCGGTCACCGCACGGAACCAGGATGCCGCGGGAGAGTCGTCGGCGAGCGGCTGAGCCAGCTCCTCGACGAACCAGACGTCGATGCCAAGCTGCTGCAGGCCGCGGACCCAGCTGAGTTTGACCCAGGCCTCGCCGGCGTGGCCCGGCTTATTGCCGAGGGCTCCGGCGACGACGACCGTCGTCATCCGACCCCGAGCTTGTCGAGCAGCCGCTGGAGCACCCGCTCGGCGGCAAAGTGCTCTGCGGCGATCTCTCGCGCCGCGCGGCTGTGGCGCTCGTAGTCTCCGGTGATCTCCCCCACCCCCGCGACGGCCTCCTCCAAGCTCGAGAATGTCACCAATCCCTCCCCGCACGGCAGCAGACCCTCGAGCCCAGTGTCCTGGGCGAGCACCGGCCTGCCGCTGGCCAGGTAGCAGGCGCTTCGGTCGCTGAACCAGCCGCTGCGTGTGTCGACGTACATGTTCTTGGCGATCATCAGCTCCGCCGACGAGCCCTGGACGTAGTCGCGGTAACGCCAGGGGTCGGCGGCCACCACGCGCGGGTCGGCGAGGACCCACCCGTGCTTCTTCAAGCGCCGCAGATCCTCGACCTCGGCCTCGTCGATGTCGAGCGCGACTTCAAACGCAGCGGAGGTCAGCGCGGGGAGCTCGAAGAAGCGGCGAAACTCGTGCACCCGCAGCCCGTAGGTGCGGCCTCCATACTCGAGCGGACCGAAGGCACCCCGCCAGCTTGCCACGGTCGTGAAGCCCTTGCCGTTGCCGACCATGAAGGGCCACTCGCCGAGCTCCACCGGCTGCTTGGTGGTCACCCACTCGATGCCGCAGGTGGGGACGGCGCAGTCCGGCGCGCCGATCCGCTCGCCGATCGTGACGTAGCGGTCGTGGCCGCGGAACAGCCGATGGAGGCCGAGCTCGTGCCAGATCTGGCCGAAGCCGGGATCGATGTCGAGGAAGGCGCGCAGCGGGGCGGCAGCGAGGATCTCCTCGTCATCGAGGAACCCCATCACGTTGAGCAGCAGCGCGGAGCGCCGCGTCCGCTCGATGACGTCCTCGCGCGCGCAACCGGCGACCTCGCGCCCACCGTCGTACAACAGCGACCAGCGCCCGGCAAGCCCGAAGCGCTCCATGACCTCGGCGAGGTACTCGAGGTTGGCCGACGACTCGAAGGGCGCCGGATTCCCAGAACGGTCGACGCACATGTCGGGCTCGAGGCGGTCGACGAACAGCACCTCCCAGCCGAGGCGCTGGAAGCCGAGCAGATACTGCAGAAACACCCATGTGTGTCCGCCGTGATGCGGTCGCTGAGCCAGCGATCCGGCGACGACTATTGTCTCGGGCACGGCCCGGTCCGAGCCTAGACGGCGAGTGGGCCGTAGTCGCGCGGGAAGGCGGATCCGCCGAAGAACCAGCTCTCGATCGCGAAGCGCGGCTTCGGCATCGAGGGATCCGAGCCGGTCTGATGCAGGAAGAGCTCGTCGAAGAACAGGGCGTCGCCGGGCTCGAATATCGGGCTGATGATCGGCACGTCGCCGGCAGCCTCCTCGGCGTTCTGCTGTGAGACCTGGTTGGCGAGAAAGGTCCCCTCGGTTCCGACGGCGACGAGGTCGTCGAGGCGGCGTGGGACGATGTCGAGCCCCGGCGCCTCGTCCCCGCAACGCGACAGAGAGAGCCAGAGGTTGAGCGACCGCACGTCGCCCATGAAAGCGCCGTCCTGGTGCCAGGCACCCACCACGGAGGGCTCGGCCTTTCGCAGCGTCGTTTTCTGCAAGGAGATCAACGCCGGCTCGCCGAGATAATCGCGCACCAGTTGCCGCATCGTGGCCTGCTCGAACATCTCCATCATCTCGAAGGTCAGCATCGGTGCGTCGACCGCGAGCAACCCGCCACCTTCCTTGACCCACGGCCGGGTCGACATCTGAAAGCGGGGGTCCGGCTCGAACTCCTCGTAGTAGCCCTCGGCTGCGGATCCGCCGCTGTCGAGGCGCTCGCGCTCCTCGAAGGCACGCTCGATCTGCGCCGCGAAGTGAAGCGCGTCGCTGCGGTCGACGAGACCGCGGACGAGAAGGCAGCCGTCGCGCAGGATCCCGGCACGTAGCAGCTCGGCCGTGAGTTCCTCGGGAGCGATGTCCGGCAGCCCATCGGCCTCGGGGAGCCGGTCGATGTCGGGGGAAGGGTGCTCGGGGTCGGGGCCGTCCTCGTCGATGAGGCGGATCCCCGCCAGGTGACGGAGGCGCAGCAACCGCCGCTCGGACTCGCGGTCGCGGTTCGCCCGGTTGGCCTCAGTGAGCGTGTCGATCTCCGCGAAGAGCTCCTCGGTGCTTCCCGAGAACTCCGCTGCGGCGTCGGGCTGGGCGGCTTGGATCTCGCTTCCGCTCACGGGAGGGGAAACTACCACGGGCCAACTATCGTCCCGCGCATGGCCACGTCGATGAAGCCGCCTTCATGAGCGCTCCGACCGTCATCGTCAGCGGGACGATCGCCGCGACACCATGGCAGGGAGGCGCCACCTGGGCCGTGCTGCAGTACCTGCTCGGCCTGCGCCGGCTGGGCTGCGGCGTGTACTTCATGGAGCCGGCGGACCACCCCGAAGCACTGTCATCCGATGCCACCCGCTACTGCGAGGAGGTCATGGAGCGCTTCGGCTTCGACGACCGGTGGGCCCTGATTCCTCCGCATGGGGCCGACACCGTCGGCATGTCGCGCAAGCAGCTTCGGGCCGCCGCCCGGCACGCCGACATGCTGTTGAACGTGTCGGGAATGCTCACCGACCCTGACATCCTCGATCACGTCCCGGTCCGCGCCTACCTCGACCTCGATCCCGCCTTCACCCAGCTCTGGCACGCGGCCGAGGGCGTTGACATGCGGCTCGACGCTCACACCCACTTCGTCACCACGGCGGACGCGATCGGGCGGCCCAGCTGCCCGATCCCGACCTGCGGTCGCGACTGGCTGCCGACGCTGCCGCCGGTCATACTCGACGAGTGGCCGGTCGCGACCCGGCTCGACCACCGCGCCGGCACGACGGTGGGCCACTGGCGAAGCTACGGCTCGATCCACCACGAGGGCGTCCACTACGGCCAGAAGGCTCACTCGTTGCGACCGCTGATTGACCTGCCCCGCCGCGCTCCGGCTCGCTTCGCGCTGGCGCTCGCCGTCCACCCCGACGAGACCAAGGACCTCGCCGCCCTGGAGGAGAACGGGTGGACCCTGCTCGACCCGGCGACGGTGGCGGCAACCCCCGACGACTACCGGCGCTTCGTACAGGGGTCGTGGGCCGAGTTCGGGCTCACCAAGTCGGGCTACGTCGTGTCGGGATCCGGCTGGTTCAGCGATCGCAGCGCCTGCTATCTGGCCTCCGGGCGCCCGGTGATTGCCCAGGACACCGGGTTCGGCCGCCGCCTTCCTACCGGTGCGGGTCTGTTCGCCTTCTCCACCGCCGACGACGTGATCGCGGCCATCGAAGAGCTGGAGGGCGACTACGAGCGCCACCGCGCTGCCGCCCGCGCGGTAGCCGTGGAGCACCTCGAGTCCGATCGCGTGCTCGGCGAGCTGCTGGAACGGCTATGCCCGTGACCGAAGCCCCCTCCGATGAGCAGCTGATCGACCTGCTGCGCGAGCACGGCGACGGGCGCGAAGTGCGCCGGCTCTCCCGGCGGCCTTACCGCTATGCGACCAGCGCCCCGTTGGAGGAGCTCCACGTGTCGATGGGCGGCGGTGCGGAGATGGCGCTGATCTTCAAGGATCTCTCCCGCGACCGCCTGCTCGGCGACGCCCGCGCGACGAAGCCGGAGTTCCTGCACGAGCCGTGCCGGGAGCTGGAGGCATATCGCCGCATCCTGGCCCCGGCGGGCATCGGGCCTCGTTGCGTCGCCGCGGTCGCCGACTCGGACCCGCCTCGCCACTGGCTCCTGATCGAGAAGGTGCCAGGCGTGGAGCTGTGGCAGATCGGGGAGCTGTCGGTGTGGGAGGAGGTTGCCACGTGGCTGGGCAGGTTTCACGCCCGCTTTGCGGGGCAGCTCGACGAGCTACGAAACGCCAATCCCTACCTGCTGGAACACTCGGACTCGTGGTTTCGGTCGTGGTGCGAGCGGGCCCGCGCTGCGCTCGCCCGCTTGGCCGATCGGCGGGTGTCCAGGCTGCAGTTTGCGCTGGACCGCTACGACGAGGTGATCGCGTCGCTTGCGACCCTGCCCCGTACGTTCGTGCACGGTGAGCTGTACCCCTCGAACGTCCTCGTTGTCCCGCACAAGCGTCCTGTGCGCGTCTGCCCAGTTGACTGGGAGATGGCGGCGATTGGACCCGGGCTGGTTGACCTCGCGGCATTGGTCGGGGGTTGGGGCGCCTCCGAGCGGCGGCGTCTGATCGCGGCATACCTCGGGGGATTGCCTGAGTCCGGCACGGCTGTGCCGCCCGAGACAATCGCCGCCGATCTTGCCCGCTGCCGGTTGCACCTCGCCCTGCAGTGGCTCGGCTGGTCGGCCGACTGGCGCCCGCCTAGAGAGCATGCCCACGACTGGCTGGGTGAGGCGCTGATGCTCGCGCGGGAGTTGGGGCTGACCGATGATGTCCTGACATGAGCGAGCGGGTGCTGATCGTGAACGCCGACGACTTCGGGCGCTCGCCCGGCGTCAACGGCGGCGTGATCCGCAGCCACGAGGAGGGCATCGTTACCAGCGCGACGCTGATGGTCAGATGGCCAGGCGCCGAGGAGGCCGCCGCCTACGCCCAGCGCAGCTCGCTCAGCGTCGGTCTGCATCTTGACATCGGCGAATGGGAGTACCGCGACGGCCAGTGGCATGCCCGCTACGAGGTGCTGGCCACGTGGACGGCGGATACGGTCGCCGAAGAGATCGGCCGCCAGCTCGATCGGTTCGAGCGACTGATCGGGAGCTCCCCGGACCACCTCGACTCGCACCAGCACGTCCACCGCGAGGAGCCGGTGCGGGCGGCGCTGCTCGGGATCGGTGAGCGGCTGGGTGTGCCGGTGCGCGACCTGACGCCGGGCATCGCCTACAGCGGCGTCTTCTACGGCCAAGACCCCGAGGGCACGCCGGTTCCCGACGCGATCACGGTCGAAGCGCTCGTGGGGACGATCGAGACGCTGCCGCCCGGCATCACGGAGCTCGGGTGCCATCCGGGGGTCGAGGCCGATCACGATTCGACCTACGGCCGAGAGAGGGTCCAAGAGGTCGAGACGCTGTGCGATCCACGGGTTCGAGCCGCAATCGACCGTTGCGGCGTCGTCCTGCGCTCGTTCTCCGACCTGGTCGCCGGTCAAGCCGAAGCGTAGGGGACGCCGCCGCGCAGCCGCTCGAGGTCGGCGTCGACCATCCGCTGCACCAGTTCCTCGAAGCTGGTGCGGGGACTCCAGCCGAGCACCTCGCGGGCCTTGCTCGAGTCTGCGACCAGCTCCTCCACTTCGGCCGGGCGCATGTGACGGGGGTCCTGGGTGACATGGAGGCTGGGGTCAAGTTCGACCAGCTCGAAGGCGAGGTCGACCAGCTCCCGCACGGAATGGTCCTCACCGGTCCCCACCACGTAGTCGTCGGGCTCCTCCTGCTGGAGCATCAGCCACATCGCCTCGACGTAGTCGGGGGCGTAGCCCCAGTCCCGCCTCGCCTCGAGGTTGCCGAGCGGCAGCTGCTTGGCCAGGCCGAGCTTGATCGCCGCCGCGCCGTGCGTCACCTTGCGGGTAACGAACTCGAGGCCCCGCCGTTCGGATTCGTGGTTGAACAAGATTCCCGAGCAGGCGAACAGCCCGTAGCTCTCGCGGTAGTTGATCGTGATGAAGTGGCCGTAGGTCTTGGCGACCCCGTACGGGCTGCGGGGGTAGAACGGGGTCCGCTCATTCTGGGGCTTCTCGCGTACCTTGCCGAACATCTCGCTCGAGGACGCCTGGTAGAAGCGCGCATCTGGGCACACCTCGCGGAACGCCTCCAGCATCCTGGTCACCCCGACCCCGGTGAACTCGGCGGTCAGCGTGGGCTGGTTCCAGGAGGCGGCGACGAATGACATCGCGGCGAGGTTGTAGATTTCGTCCGGCTCGCAATCGCGCAGCACCGCGATCAGCGAGCGCTCATCGAGCAGGTCGCCGGTATGCAGAGTTATCCGGTCGCGAACCCCGTGCAGACGCTCGTAGTTCTCGCTTGAGAGGCGTCGCACCATGCCGTGCACGTCGTAGCCCTTCTCGAGCAGCAGCTCGGCCAGATAGCTGCCATCCTGGCCGGTGATCCCGGTGATTAGGGCGCGCCGGGAGCTCACGCCTGCGCCCTCCCGGCGACGCTGACGCCCCCGCGCTGCAGCTCCGCCCTCCACCAGTCCAGCAGGTCGGCGACCGATCGATTCAGGGGGATCCGTGGCTGCCATCCGATCGCCACGGCGAGCTGCCCGGCCGAGCCATAGACGAGCGGCTGGTCGACGCGCCGGGTCAGCTCGGGGTCGGGGGCGGTGCGGACCTCGAGCCTCGTGGCGCTGCGCATGTGGTCGATCAGGCTCTCGATCTTCACGGCCTTCCCTGAACAGAGGTTGTACGTCCCCGTGAGCTCCTGTTCCGCGATCGCCACGTAGGCGCCAGCCGCGTCGCGGATGTCAACGAAGTCCCGAGCGACCGAGAGATTACCCACAGCGAGGATGACCTCTTCCTCGCCGCGCAGTTCCGCGGCTGCGATCTGTCGGCCGAAGCCGGAGGCCACGAATTCCTCGGACTGTCCGGGCCCGAGCTGGTTGAAGGCTCGCACGACCGCGACGCGAAGTCGGTGCGAGCGAGCGTATTGTCCGCAGAGCAGCTCCATCGCGGCCTTGCTCGAGCCGTAGGGAGAGACAGGACGGAGCGGGTACTCCTCGGAGAGCGGAAGGCGGTCCGGGTCCACCTCGCCGTAGACCTCAGCGGAGGAGACGCAGAGCAGGTGGGCCCGCGGCGCCCGCGCGGCGATCGCCTCGAGCAGATTGAGGACGCCGACCGCATTGACTGCGAAGGTCTCCCCGGGCCTCCTCCAGCTGCCCCCCACCGAGGCGACGCCGGCCATGTTGACGACGAGGTCAGGCTCGGCGCCGTCCAGCAACGCCCCGACGGAGGCCGGGTCGCGCAGGTCGCAGGACAGGTCGGGCCGCCGGGCGTTCCGCGAGGCGCCGACCACGCGCAAGCCCGCCCCCTCGGCAGCCTCGCGCACGTGGGATCCCGCGAAGCCGCGGGCGCCGATCAGCAGCAGGGTTCGTTCCTCGTTCACGGGATGTGGTTGTGCCAGGTGTGCCGCGTGTGGCCGCTCACCATAGAACGCTGCGCCGGAGCGCGTGCCTGAGGGCGTGGAGGGAGGGGTGGCGATCGAGGTCCTTGCGCGGCCACATCTCGCAACCAACCTTCGCGTTTTTGGTCGTCGGGCTCGCGATGGTCGCGGCCGAAGCAGATTACGAGTCGACCTACGCTCGGGAGACGATTCAGGAGCTCGAGACGCTGTGCGATCCGCGGGTTCGAGCTGCGATTGAGCGGTCCGGTGTCGCGCTCCGCTCGTTCGCCGACGTTGCAGGAATGCGGGCCGGAGGGCTACGCGATATCAGCGCTCCTACTTGACCGTCAGGGTGCCTACCATGCCGGAGCTACTGGGCTCCACCGGAGTGGTGCCGGCGGTATCGCCCGGAACCGTGGAGTAGTAGATGTACGTCCCGGGTTTGAGGTTGAGCTTTACGCTGGTCTTGCTCTTCTTGATCCGGCTGGAGACGCCGTAGACCTTGCCCGCTTGGTCCTTGACGGCGACGTCGTGGCAATTTGACGAGGGGTTATTGAAGTCGATTGTCACCTTGCCCGACTTGGCCGTCAGCGACTTCGTGTTGTACTTCGGCGCCTCGCTCGGAACCGCCGAGAGCTTGAGCCTCTGACCGCCACCGCCCGCGAAACCGGCCCCGGGCCCGCACGAGACGGTGGTCGAGGTGCTGCTCGAGCTGCTGCTCCCGCAGGCCACGAGGACGATTGTCGAGAGAGTCAGCGCGGATAGGGGAAGGACTTTCTTCATGGAGGTTCCTTTCCTCTTAGCTTGGCGGCCCGAAATCTAGCGGAGGCGATCAAGCGCCGGCTTGACGCGAACGCCTGGCCACGGATCAGCGGAGATCCCGGCCCTTGATGCCCAAATCTGACCCGGCATGACGACCGGCAACCTGAGCGGCTTGCTTATGCCACCGCCCAACATACCTTGGTACCGCGCTAGCCCGTGAGCGAGTTCAGCGTGGTAGTTCCCGTCTACGCTGCCAGGGCTGTCGCAGGCCCTGCATCAGAGGCTCACCACCACGCTCCGAGATATGGGCGCGAGCTATGAGTTGATCCTCATCGATGATCGAAGCGGTCAGCACGCAGCAATCACGGCGGGCCTTGCGCAAGCCCGCGGCCACTGGACGGTCGTAATGGACTGTGACCTGCAGGATCCTCCAGAAGAGATACCGCGACTCTATGCAAAAGCCCAAAAAGGCTATGACATGGTGCTTGCTGAGCGCCGAGTTCGCAAACAGTCCCTAGTTCGCAGGTTCTTGGCCAATACCTACTTCCATCTTGCCAACACCATCCTGAAGACCAACATGCACACCAATTACACGAACCTCAGCATTATCTCCCCCAAAAGTTCGCGATGCCTGTCTGAGTTTGCGTGACAGGGACCGCCAGTACCTCCTCATGCTCCACTGGCTCGGCTTCGAGCGGGCAACGATCGAGATCGAGCCAGCGCACCGTTATCGGAGCCTGGTCGGCCCGCGCCCGCTGCCGTTGCGCGACGACGAGCTGCTCGCCGACTGGCACCGGCGGCGCTATCTGGTGCTGCCGGGGATCACCGGCCTCTGGCAGGTCTCGGGGCGCTCCGACCTCGATTTCGACGACATGCGGCTCGACTTCCTCTACCTGGAGCGCTGGTCGGTGCTGCTCGACCTGGTGATCCTGCTGAAGACGGTGCCGGCGGTGCTGCGGCGCAAGGGCGCTTACTGATACACCACGAATATGGCCAACGTTCTTGTCGTCGGCGGTGCCGGGTACATCGGCGGATGGTTGACCGACCGGGCGATCCAGGGCGGGCACGAGGTGCGGGTCTATGACCTGCTGCTCTACGAGGATCGCTACCTGAAGGAGGTCCCCTTCGTGGCCGGCGACATCCTCGACCGAGAGCGGCTGCGTCCGGAGCTGGACTGGGCTGACATCGTCGTCTGGCTGGCGGCACTCGTCGGCGATCCGGCCTGCGCGCTTGACCCCGTGCTGACCCGGAAGATCAATCTCGACTCGGTGCGATGGCTGTGCGAGGTCTTCGACGGACGGATCATCTTCCCGTCGACCTGCTCGATCTACGGGGCACAGGACGGCGAGCTGGACGAAGGAAGCAGGCTCGAGCCGTTGTCGCTCTACGCGGAGGCGAAGGTGGAGGCCGAGCGGGTGCTAACGGCGCTGCGCCCCGACAGCCTGATCCTGCGCCTCGCCACCCTGGCCGGGGTTGGGGACAGCTACTCGCGGATCCGACTCGACCTCGTGGTCAACCTGCTGGTGATGCGCGCGAAGCTCGTCGGGGAGCTTCAGGTATTCGGTGGCAATCAGTACCGGCCGCTGCTTCACGTGCGCGACGTGGCAAACGCGGTGGTCCCACATCTGGAGAGCGACGCGGCCGGAATCTACAATCTCGGCTCTGAGAATGCGACCATCCTCGAGCTGGCGGAGCGGATCGTGCAGCGCATCGGCGGGGCGCGGATCGAGCTTATCGAGACGCCGTTCCAGGACACCCGCAACTACAGGGTCTCCTTCCAGCGCGCCCGCGACGGGCTCGGCTTCGAGCCCGAGCACACGATCGACGACGCAATCGACCAGGTCGCCTCAGTGATCGACGCCGGCCGGGTCAAGGACGTCAGCCTTGCTGCTTTCTCCAACCTCGAGGCGCTGCGGCCCTACCTGACACCGGAGGACATCCCGCTCGGGCGCGAGGTGAGAAGCGCCCATAGCCTCGCCCGCCATGCCGAGCGCCGCGAGGCCACCGCGCCGTGAGCGAGGGCCCGGAGCTGATCAAGGGCGGGCTCTCGACCGACGATCGCGGACGCGTGTACTTCGTCAACGAGTTCGACCCCCAGGGCTGCCGGCGCATCTATTTTGTAGAGAACTTCGCGCCCGGCACGGTGCGGGCCTGGCATGCGCACCGCAAGGAGCGCAAATGGGTCACCGCGGTGAGCGGCGCAGCGCTGGCCTGCTGTGTCGAGATCGACAACTGGGAGTCGCCGTCGCCCGACGCCGAGGTGCATGCCTTCGTGCTCGACGCTGGCAATCCGGGGGTGCTCGCAATCCCGTCCGGGTTCGCCAACGGCGCGATGTCGCTTCTGCCCGACACCAAGCTGCTCTATTTCGCCGACGCGCCGCTCGACGCGTCGCTGGAAGACGACGTGCGCTTTCCCGCCCGCCACTGGGATCCTTGGCACGTGGCCGAGCGGTGAGCGTCGAAACCTCGGTCATCATTCCCACGCTCGATGACGAGCTCACACTGGGGGCGACGGTCCAGCAGCTCAACCAAGTCATGGCGGCCAGCGGCGCGGCGGCAGAGGTACTGATCGTGGACGCCGGCAGCCACGACGGCACCCTGGAGCTGGCGGGAGAACTGGCCGACCGCTACCCGCTGCTCCACATGCGGCTGCTGGTCCAGGACCGCACCCAAAGCGGCTTCGGCACCGTCCTGCGTCTGGGGATCGCCTATGCCCAGGGCCGCTTCTGCGTGGTGGTGATGCCCGACGCGCGCGACCCGCTGGAGCTGGTGCCCGAGATGCTCAGCGAGCTGCGCGATGGCGCCCACCTGGTGCTCTGCTCGCGATTCGAGGGCGCCGACGGCAGCGCCAACCTGCCTCGCCGCTTCGCGGCCTACCAGTCGCTTTACCGGCGCGCGATCCGTGTCCTGCTCGGTGTGGACATCCCCGACAGCACCTACGGCTTTCGGGCCTTCAACCGCACGTTCGTGCAGGCGCTAGGCATCACCGGGAGGCGCATGGCCGTCTGCTCGGAGATCACCTTCAAGGTGCTGCTTGCCGGCGGTAAGACGGTGCGCCTGCCCGGCGCTCCCACGGGACCGATGGTCGCGCAGCAGCGGAAGTTCCGGCTCGGCAACGAGCTGGGCGGCTATGGGCAGACCCTGATGCGGGCGGCCTTGCATCGGCGGGCGGGGATCCGATGGTTCTAGGTTCCGGCGGCTCGTATCACTCTCGCCGCATCGCCGCATACAGCAATTCCCGCCGTAGAAAGGCAACTCCAGATCCTTAACCTGGTCTGGCAGCCTTCGCATCACTGGACCCAGCAGGCGATGAAACTCAGGTCCAAAATACTGGAACTGGTCGTACGTGTAGCCGAGACGAAGGCGCTTCACATGTGGTTTAGCGCGAACCGGGGACAGCCCGTATCTGGCGGAGATCATCTTCAGCGTTCTCCGGTCGAAGTAATGGGTGTGCTCCGGAGGAGCGACCGGTGGCCAGAAACGGCCGAGTAGTCGCGAAGGCCACGACTGCCGATTCGGTTTGGATGACCAGCAACCCACCGGGCCGAAGGCTCTGTCGAGCTAGCGAGAAGAGTCGTCTCGGATTGCGGAGGTGCTCCACGAGTCCGACAGCAGTTATGAGCTGAAAAGACTCTGGTTCGACCCCGCTGAAACCCTCAAGAGTGCCCTGAATGATTCTGCCGGGGTGTCTTCGCTCGGCTTCCTGCGCCGCTTCACCCTGAAGCTCCAGGCCCCAGACCTGCCACCCTCGAGTGGCGGCTTCATCCAGCAGGCTACCGTCGAAACATCCGATGTCCAGTAGCCGTCCGCGGCCGGCCCCACAGCGCTCTGCGAAGTCAAGCACCTGTTTTAGGCTCGGAATCCGCTCATCGGCTTTTTCAGGCTCATAGTTGCCGCTATTCGATCGCTTGTCGTAGTGCTCGGCCAGTTGCTTCTCGCTAGGAATGGGGTCAAGCCGCGCCAGGCCGCAAGTCTGACAACGCACCAAGTCCCACCCGAGCCGACTGTAAAGAAATTGCCAGTTGTCGCTCTCACAGACTGGGCAGCGTGATTCCAACTGGCCGCTCACGGATTATTGCCTTTTGTGTTGGCGGATTCTTCGGATGAAGGCGCCCGCCGGATATTTCAAATAGGAGGCGATCGTGCGAGGACTGTAGGAAAAGGCGCTTCGCCTTTGTTCCTCGCTGCGGGTGCCTAGCTTGGTGGGAAGTTCGACCGGATCGATGCCCTGGCGCGTGAGCAGCGCGAATTCCTCGACGATCGCGGCAAAGCCTCGTTCCTGTAACGGCAACGAGAGGAAGAGGCTTGTACGGATCGCCCTAAACCCATTCGTGACGTCGCGGACGTCCGTGCCGAAGAGCGTCCGTGCCACCAGGTTGCCAGTCTTCGTGATTACGGTGCGCGAAGCCGGCACCTCGCTCATGCTGCCGCCCGCGATCAGCCGAGAGGCCTTGATGTAGTTGTGGCCCTTTGCGGCTATCTCGCCCATCCGCAGAATGTCCTCGGGCGGGTTGGTGAGGTCGCTGTCGATAAAGACGACGAACGCGAGACCGAGCTCGGCGGCGCGCTCGGCGCCTGTGCGAAGCGCGGCGCCGTAGCCGCCGTTTTGGGGTCGCAGCTGAACGTCGAGTTGGTCGATCTGACCGCTGAGCCGGGTGAGAATCGAGCGACTGGCATCGGCGCTGCCGTCGTCGACCGCGATCACGACCGCCCTGCCCGCATAACGGTCGGCGACCGCCGCGATCTCGCGGGTCGCTTCCTCGATCGTCGCCGCCTCGTTGTAGACCGGGACGACGATCCCCAGCGAGGGGTATTGCGAAGGCGCTTGCGCCGCCCCGGTCAAGGCGGCAGGCCGTCCTCCCGATAGGAGCGGGACACGTCGATGTGCGAGTCCTCGGCCCGGTGGCCGCGGATCGTGTCGGTGGTCGCCCGGCGCACCAGATCCTCGACCAGCCGCTCGGAGGCACGCCCGTCGCCTAGTCCGTGATCGAAGCTCTTGCCGTGCAGCCGCTCCAGCTTCGTGAAGACGTCCTTGGCCGGGTAGTCCCTCGGGCGGTCGGGGTCGAACTTGACGCTCGAGCCGCAGTCATACACCTGGGGGCGCTCCGTGGCCTTGCGGATCTGCACCGAGGGCACTCCGAGGATCGCCGTCTCCTCGACGACGGTCCCCGAGTCGGTTAGCGCCCCACGCGAGTTGGCGATCAGCGCGAGCAGCTCCCTGTAGCCGATCGGATCGACCATCGTCACCTGATCCGGCAGCGAGAAAGCGAAATCGTCGAGCCGCTTCTGGGTCCGGTAGCTGGCCGTGAAGTAGATCGGCCAGGGGCTCTGCGCGATCAGGTCGAGGATCGCCCGCAGTGGCTCCGGTGACTCGACGCTCTCGCGCCGGTGGCAGGTCATCACGTAATAGCCGTCGCGCTCCAGGCGCCGCTCGGCGAAGAAAGCGTCGTCGGCGTAGGCGTCGTACTCGTCGCGGCGGTCGAAGAAGTAGTGCTGTAGCACGTCGACGATCAGGTTCTGGATCACGACCAGGTTGCGCGGGTTTATGCCCTCGCAGATCGCCTGATCTCGGTACTCGCCGAAGTACACGTAAATGACGTCGGAGAGGTGGTCGATGACCGTGCGGTACTTCTCCTCCGGCATCCGCCAGTCGTACGAGCGCATGCCTCCCTCGATGTGGACGACCGGGATGTTGAGCTGGGCAGCCGCGATCGCCCCCATCACTGTGTTGGTGTCGCCGAGGAACACGGCGGCGTCGGGATGGACCTCGCTGAGCACCGGGTGCAGGCGGCTGATCACGGAGCCGACGATCTCGGCGTCGGTGTCGCCGCTTGCGCCCAGCTCGATGTCGGGAGCCGGCAGGTCCAGCTCGCGGACGAACACGTCCTTGAGGTTGTCGGAGTAGTGCTGGCCGGACCAGCAAAAGGTCAGATGGACCTCCGGGTTTTCGCGAAGCAGGTGGATCACCCGGCTGGCCCGGATCAGGTCGGGCCGGATGCCCAGGACGAGCATGAGATGGGGGGCGGCCACGCTAGGGCTAGCTGCCCGCGAGAAGCTGCGCTGGCGCGTTCGAGGCCAGCTCTCCCACCATCGTCGCGATGGTGGGAGGCTCGTGATAGCGCGCAGCCGACCAGAGGCGCTCGTTGTCTTGTGGCTGGGCTGTGGCCAGCGTGCGGTCCACTGCGACCTCGGCGGCACCGGGATCGACCTGGATGTCGCTGCGCCCGAATGCGCCTGCGATCAACTCCAGCAGCTCAGCCTTGCTGACAGCATCGCCGGGAACGACGTGAAGCACAGGTGGCAGGCCGCCGCCGGCGCCGATCACGCCCTCGCAGAGCTTCGCGAAGTGGTACGTGGTCACGCCGTTCCAGCGGTGGTTGGTGAAACCCGGGACGGTGGATCCCTGAGGCTGGGAGAGCAGCCACCCAAGCAGCGAGTGCGACTCGCCGCGCTCCGGCCCGATGATCGAGCAGCGCAGGTGCAGGAAGTCGGGCGAGGGCACCTCGCCGAGGCTCTTCGTCTTCCCATAGACATCGAGCGGGTCGTGGGCCGCCGTCTCCTCGTAGGCGCCGGTCGTGCCCGCATACACGCAGTCGGTTGCGATCTGGATCACCCGCTGCCCATCTCTCAGTGCCTCGGCGAGGCGGTACGGGAATGCGGAGTTGACGTCGACCGCGCGCGCCACGCTGGCCGGGTCGGACTCGTCGATGCGCGGTTTGATCACGCCGATCGCGTTGACGATCCATTCGGCGCCCTGGTCGACTAGTTTGTCGACCGAGTCGCGCTCGACATCGAATCGCAGCGCCTCGGTGTCTCCGTCGCCGCGCTGGCTCGTGGTGATCTCAAAATCCGGGTTTTGCTCGAGCACCTGGGCGACCATGCTGCCAAGCATCCCGCCCGAGCCCAGAATCAGAACCTTCGTCATGGGGCGCGGATACTACGATGCCCGCTCGCGCCCCGACCTGGCGATGGTTTCTCGACCCGAGAAGCGGCTGGCTGCGAGCCGCCTCGGCGCTCTGGTCTTCAGCTGAGCTCACCCCCCGGCGCGAGCCGGTGCCGGGCCTCGCGAAGGCCAGCGAAGGTCTGAGGAAGCCCAGCGTGGATTGTGGCTCCACCTCGGGTGCAGCTTGAGCACCGATGCTTCAAGCGTCACTGCGAAGATGCCGACCCAACCGCGAGGCGTTGGGCTCCGGGGGGTAGCCGCGCATTCTGGGCTCGGGGGTGCTCCTGCTGAGCCTCTGGCCGAGCCTCGACCGCCTCCATGACGCAAGCCTGGTTGCGCGTTTTGATTCGGACCTGCAAGGGCCAATGGGGCGAATCGTGTCACCGTCTGCGGACTCGCAGTAGGACCAACCGGCCCAAACGGAAGCGGTCAAGTGGACAACGGCAAGGTCGTCCTGCTCGCCCACGGGAGGGCGACGGCCATGGTCCTTGCCTACCGCACGGGCAAGCAGCGGTTCCCCGCGAAACTCCTCTCGAAATTGATGGCAACGATCGCGGGCCGCATGAAAGCGGTATCGGCACAGGGTTGATCGGAGCCGCCGAGAGGCGCAGGCCACGGCGCGCCCTGGTAGCGATTGATCGCCAGGGGGTCTATGAAGCCCCGGTCTGGGCCTCGTCCGGGTCGTCCCTGGCCTCTGCCGAACATGTAACGCCTCCATGACCCAGCCCAGGAAGCTCGCTACGATGCCAAGCTCGCCGGGGACCAATGGAGCGCGATCTAGATGTCGGCAACAGAGAGCACGGTCAGGGCGCCCGAGCACGAGCAGGAACGGTGAGAACCTGACTGCTGGGGCAGGCCGCCCTGCCCAAGCCCCGGGTCCTGCCCAAGTTCCCTGGTGGCAAAGGTACGGCGCGGACCTGCTGATTGCGGCCGTCCTCGCCGTGGTCGCCTTCCTCGTCCGCCGCCATGGCCTGCCGACGGACGGGCTGTGGCACGATGACACGAATCCGGCGGCCGGCTTGAAGGCCGTTTCGTCGCTCTCGCAGTTGCTCGCCGTCAGCATCGAGCATCCGGGCTTCACCGCCGCCTTGATGGGATGGCGCGACCTAACCGGGGGCAGCGACGCCAGCTTGACCTACCCGGCCTTGATCGCCGGGGTGCTCAGCCCGCCGTTGCTGTATCTGGCCCTCCGAAGGTGCGGCTACGAACGCTCGATCAGCGCCCTGCTGGGGGCGGCGCTGGCGGCAGCCCAAACCGACATCATCTACTCCGGGCGGATCAGGACCTACACCATCGACGTGCTCATCGTGCTGGGCCTGGCGATGATCGTCCCCCGGCTCGCCCGAATGAGGTGGCGCTGGCAAACAGCGGTCGCGTGGGTCGTCGGCGCGATCGTGGTGGCCACCTTCAGCGGGTTCGCTCTCATCGCCGTCGCCGTGGCTGGGGCCATCGTCGTGCTTCACCCCAAGTCCGACCTGCGGGTGCGCGTCGCCGCCGTGGCTGTGGAGGCAGCGGCTTGCGCCGCGATTCTGGTCGCAACGGGCCGCACCTACAACCTCGCCCTGAACCGGGACCGCTACCGCATAACCACCGATGCCTTCGTGACATTCCACCCGAACCCATTTCGCTTCGTCGGCGAGGTGTTCGTGCATCTGCGCCGATTGGCCGAGACCTATCCGGGCGGACCCAGCGCACTCGCGGCGGTCTGCATCGTCCTGGCGCTCATCGGGCTCGTCAGCATTGCGTGGAAGGGGCGACAAGCGATCCGCGCCCGATACCTCCTTCTCCTCTTCGGCGTTGTTTTCGTGGGCGGCGTGCTGGGCAAGCTCCCGTTCGGTCCCATACAGGTGAATACAATCTCCGACGGTGGCCGTGTGTCGCTGTGGCTGATCCCGGTCCTGGCCATCGGCCTCGCCGCCGCCCTCCAGGGCCTGCGCAGTCTGTTGCCCAGCCGGGTCGCGCTGCGCACCGGCTTCGATACCGCCACCTACCTGGCGGCCGCGGCCATCCTGGTGTCCGCCCTCGCCGCCAAGCAACCGCCGTACCCATACCCGGGAGCGAAGCCGGCGACTGACTTCGTGCAGTCACACCTGGGCCGGCGCGATTCCGTGCTCATCGGGTTCCACGCCGACTGGTCATTCGCTGCCGAATCAAACCTCGCCTACAAGATTGACCCCGTACCCGACTCCACGTACGGCTTCCATCCGGATTTCACCGACCCGCGGGTTCATTACGTCGATGTCGGCCAACGCTCCGAGCGGGGTCTCGGCCCTGAGTTGGTGGACCCTCGCCACGTAGCCCCTGAGGTGAAGGGCGCCGACCGCGTGTTCGTCTACTACCACATGCCATTGGTGCAGGGCTGGGATCCTGGGGCCAGGACGAGGCTCGACTCCACGCTGCGCAAGCTTGGCTTCAAGCGGCGACCGACCTTCCACTTCGGGGCCGCGCGTGTCGAGGTCTGGCGCCGCAGTGGGCGTGGGGCTCTTGTCCGCGGCAGAGGAGGACCGAAGCGAAAAACGGCTGCGGGCAGGATCAACCTGAGGCTTTCTGATCTCCGGCCGGGCTGGCAGACGGCATCGACCCCTCCGAACCCCGCCCTCTTCGCCTGTCTTCACTCTCCCACCGCCAAGACGAACCAAAGGGCCGTCAAGGTCACAGGTCCGAAAGCCAAGAGAAGTGCGGTCTTTGAGGTGACCCTTTGGCCGAGCCCGGCTGCGGCGCAGGGCGCATTCAACGCTCTCAGCGGACCCGACGCAACACGCTGCCTGCAGTTGACGCTTCAGTCGGTTCTGCTGAGCCGCGGCTATCCGGCTTCGGTCACCGCGAAGGAGGTCCCGCCGCCCCCCACCGGCCGGGACCCGGCGGTCGCCTACACAGAGGTCGTCCGAGCCTCGAACGGAACAAGCCATTTCGACGGCACCGTCGTGTTCTTCACCCACGGAAAGGCCAGCGTGCTGATCAGTGGCATCAGCGTGGGTGGGCCGTTCCCTCCCGACCTCCTGTCGAGCTTGGTGGCAACCGTCGCAGACCGGGTAAACGCGGCGACGCCACAGAGCCGATGAGGTCGGAATTGTCGGCTCGGCGAGAGCAGAGCACTCGTGCAGCAACCTGACCTGGCGATCATCGTGACAGCGTCCGCCCTCGTGCTCACAGCGGGCTTGGCCGCCTGTGGTGGCGGTGGCGGCAACGGAGGACCCACCGTCGGCGGCGGAAGTGGCGGTGGGGCTCAGCTCGACCTGGTGATCGGCGACTCGGTGCCGCTGACCGGCGGTCTGGCGACCGTGCGGCCGGTCGGAGGGAGTTAGGCTGGATCCATGGCCGACAACGAAAACACCGCCGTGATCGTCTTCGCCGACGGCGAAATCATCTACGTGCAGAGCACCGTCAAGCAGATTTGAGACGAGATCGGCGGCGTGACCACCCCGCACATCCCACTAATCAAGGTCGTCGACGAGCACGGAGTTGATCTCTGGATCAACGCCAACCACATCCGCACCTTCCACGAGTTCGTTCCGGGTCCGGGGATAGGAGGGCTGGCGACAACTGCCGCTCAGCGAGACGCGGAGAAGGCGGCAACGCAGGCCGAGGTCGCCGCCAAGCAGGAGACAAAGGACGGTGTGTTCTACAGCATGCACGAGGTGCTGTCGCGGTTTCGGGAGGGTGCACAAGGACGCGACCCTGATTCGTGATCAAGGAGTATCCGAGCCGAGAACAGACCCTCCAAGCCGCCGGGCTGCGGAAGCCGCCTTACTCTGGCGGATCGGTCCTGCTTGAACGACGGACGCTAGTGGCTGCGTTCAAGAAGCAGCTGACGAAAACCGGGTCGATCCCCTTCAAGGCCCCCGGGTAGGCCGAAGCGACTGAGCCAGCGAGACGGCCGGGCTAGTCCCGGCCATAGAATCCCTGCGCGGATGTGGGAAGACAAGACGCTTTCGGTGGTCCTTATGACCTATGCGGAACGCGACTCGATCCGGGGCGTGATCGAGGGCTTCTTCGAGACCGGCGTGGTCGACGAGGTCCTGGTGGTCAACAACAACGCCGAGGAGGGGACGGCCGAAGAAGTCGCGGCGACCAACGCGCGCCAGGTGTTCGAGACCCAGCAGGGCTACGGGCACGCAATCCGCCGCGGGCTGACCGAGGCCACTGGCGATCTGGTGCTCCTGGCCGAGCCCGACGGGACCTTCGTGCCGGCCGACGCCTTCAAGATGCTCAGCTACAGCGACGAGTGCGAAGCAGTGCTCGGCACCCGGACCACCCGGGAGCTGATCTGGTTCGGCGCCAACATGGGGTGGTTCCTGCGCTGGGGAAATTGGGCGGTCGCGAAGCTGGTCGAGATCCTGTTCAACACCAGCCACCTGAGCGACATGGGATGCAGCTATCGGCTCTTCAACCGGCGCATGGCCGACTACATCGCCGAGACGATGAAGATCGGCGAGAGCCACGCGGGAGCCGAGATCCTGATGCTGGTGATCGTCTCCGGCGCTCGTTTCGTCGAGATCCCGGTCAACTACCTGCCCCGGGTCGGGACCTCCTCGGTAACGGGCGACCCGCTGAAGGCCTTCTGGTTGGGCCTGAAGATGATCGCCCTAGTGCTGGAGTTCCGGTTGCGGGCACCGCGGCGGCTGCCCCGACCGGACGCGTTCGACGTCGCTGCCAGGACGGCCGGCGCCTCCGAGAAATGAGCCAGACCCACTTCGACGACGTCGCCGCCGTCTATGACGAGACGCTGCCCTCCCACGTCACCGAGCACTACCTCGAAAAGCGCACCCGCTTCGTGCTTTCCTGTTGCCCGCCGCCCGGGCGCGTGCTCGACGTCGGCTGCGGTACGGGCGCGCTCGCCGCTCGGCTGGCGGCGAACGGCTACGACGTGGTGGGCCTCGATCCCTCGCAGGGAATGCTCGACGTGATGAGGGAGCGCGCCCCGGAGGTCGAGGCGGTGCGGGGCTCGGCCACCGAGATGCCTTTCGGGGACCGTGAGTTCGACCTCAGCCTCTCCGTGGCGACGATGCATCACATCGCCGAGCCGGACGCGGTGCGGCGGGCGCTCGGGGAGATGGTCCGTGTCGTGAAGCCCGCCGGCCGCATCCTGGTCTGGGATCACAATCCGCGCAACCCCTACTGGCCATACCTGATGAGACGCGTGCCGCAGGACCGGGGGGACGAGCGGCTCATCGGCCTTGAGGAGCTGCTCTCGGGACTCGAAGCCGGCGGCGCCGAGCCCGTGCTGGTGGCTCAGCTCGGCATGGTTCCGGACTTCACGCCCCGCGCCCTGATTGGCGTCGCGGCCGTTGCCGAGCGGGCCGCGGAGCGGACTCCGCTCCTGCGCCGGGTGTGCGCCCACAACGTCGTCCTAGCAGCGCAGCGCTGACGCGCGGCGCACGAGCAGGCGCCGTATCCAACCCACCAGCAGGCGCGACCGTCGTCGACGCCGGCGAGCGGGGGCGAGCGTGGGCAGGCGCAGGAAGCGGCGCCCGGTTCGCGCGTTCCGCACCGCATCCATTTCAGGGTTTGAGCCTCGCGGAAGGGGTCAGTCGGCGCCCTTTCGCCAGAAGACGCCTGTCCAGTCGACTTGCTCGATCGGCTCGTCGATTCCGCGCTCGCGTCTGAAGTCCTCGACCGCCTGGCGGCAGGGCGCAAGGTTGAAATCATCAATAATCAGGAACCCACCCGACGACAGGCCGTCATAGAGATTGACCAACGAATCCATGGTCGACTCGTACATGTCTCCATCCAAGCGAACCACCGACCAGCAATGGCCTCGAAGAGAGGGCAGCGTCTCGCTGAACCACCCCTCCACGAATTGCACCTGGTCGTCAAGCAGCCCATAGCGACGGAAGTTCTCGCGCACCTCGTCAACCGGCACGACGAGGAATTCCAGCTCCTCCGGAAGCCGTGCGCGGTCGGCCGGATATCGGTCGGGATCGGAAGCAGGAAGGCCGCGAAATGAATCGGCCACCCATACGAAGCGGTCTTCGACGCCGTATGCCTTCAGGATGCCGCGCATCAGGATCGCGACCCCGCCGCGCCACGCACCCGCTTCGATCAGGTCGCCCGGCACGTCCTCGGCCAGCGCCACCTCCACACAGCGGCGCACGTTGCGCATGCGCTTCACCCCGACCATCGTCTGGGCATACAACGGCCAATCGCGTCCCTCGGCGCGTGCGCGTTCAGGGTCATAAAGGAGCGCGCCTTCGCCCGCCTCGATGATCGCCCCGGCGAAGGCCGCGCGGCCCTCCACCGGCGGCTCCCTTCTGTCCACACCCGCGTAGACCGTATGCGTAAGGCTGCCGATCAGCAGGTCCAGGTAGAGATCGCGGACGCGGTCGACGCTCCCAGGCTTTCGAGTCACCTGCGCAACTTACTCCCGGATCACAGGGTGGGCCGGGACGCCGACGACCGTGGGTACCGGCTGCTCGGTGGGATTCACGACCTGATGAGCGCTTTCGGCGCCTCTCCCCGCAAGCGCTCGAAGAACTCCTCCATGGGGTGCCCGGGGCTTTCCTGAGACTCCCACCCTGACTCCGTGGCAGATTTGTGGTCAAAGGGTTCAGGCTCTGTGTTCGTTCCGGACGCCACGTCAGCCGGCTTCGCTGGATTCGCCAACGGAGCGGGCGGGAACGCCAACGACGGTGGCCCCTTCGGGGACGTCGTTCACGACCACCGCGTTAGCGCCCACCTGGGATCCGGTGCCGACCCGCACCGCACCGATCAGCTTTGCCCCTGTCCCGATTCTGACGTTTGACTCGATCGTCGGCCCCTCCACGCCGGCGCGCAGTCCTATGGTCACCCATGGGCCGATCACCGTTCCCTCGTGGATCTCGACCAACCCGTCGATCACCACTTGGCCGTGGACGATGTAGACGCCGGGGTGGACGATCACCGGATCGCCGATCGAGACCTGCGCGATGGCCATCGCCAACCGGTGCGCGAGCCGCGGCAGGATCGGCACGCGCAGCGCCTGCAGACGCGCCTTCAGCCTGTAGAGGGCCTGGGCGAGGAAGGCATCGCTGACCCACATCAAGCGAAGGATCTGAACCGCCGCATCCAGCGGGGATCGAAACTCGTGCCGCTCGCCACGGTGAAGCGCGGTCATCCGAGCGTCGGCGAGCAAGGCCTCGCGAAAGCCGGGATGGCGCGACCGGATCGCGCGCCAGAACGCGCGAATCTCCGCCTGCCTCTGGGCGCCGTTCATGGCGA